>CAZHIV010000289.1:0-27228 GCA_964532675.1 uncultured Planctomycetaceae bacterium | reverse complement strand
GACCATTTACCGCACTTGGCTAAACTTGTCGTTCAAATACACCGGGAGTGAGTGAACGGCGCGAAGCTAGGCGAGATGTTATTCGATAGTGGCGGTTGGTCTTGTTTCTGATCGACGTTCTCATAGGGCAGGCAGCCATGTTGAACTTGTTCCGTGCGGCGCTGGGTATCGTGATCTCGATGTGGTCCGCCTGGGCAGCGGCGGAAGAAGCCAAGCCGCTGCCGGTGGCGTCGTCGTCGGCTACCGCGGCACCGCTGAGCGAGGAGTATCTCCAGCGGTGGACGCCGGGCGGCGACACCAATGCGGCCGACTTGCCGTATCCCCACGTGACGGCGGCCTTTCAACGCGAGAACGACGATGATTGGCGCGACGATCGTTGGCAGCGGACCGACAAGGGGCCGTTCGTCTCCCACTCGATCGTGCTTCCCGAGCACGAGGTGGGCTCAAAGCTAACGGCGATCGCAGCGCGGGCGGGAAAGTTCTTGTTGTACGACTTGGAGGCGGGATCGTTCGTCGCGGGCGTGACGTCGGGGGATTTGCGGACCGATCCGGCGCGGTTTGGTCTTTTGAATCGACCGCTCCTCGTGGGAGACGTCGCGTTCTACCGTCCGGCCGAGAACATGTGGCGACATGGACAACGAAACGCGACCGTACCGGTAAGCGCGATCGACTATCAAGGTCTACATCTATCTGGCGACCGCGTTTTGCTCGTCAGCCGCGTGGCCGACGTCGAAGTACTGGAGTCCCCCCTGCCATGCGATGGTGCGGCAATCGTCGTAAGCGACATTGAATTGGGCCCCCATGCCGTGGAGATGTGGCTGACCGTCGCCGTTGGCGACGACCGTTTGGAGATTGCTGAGGATGGCCGCGCGGCAACTTGGATTGACAGGCAGGGGAAACGGCGATTGCTCGCGATCGACGCGGCGTCGCCGGGTGTAAAATTGGAGCGGGACGGCGCTGCGATATTGCTTCACTGGCCAGCGGCGGACATATCCACGTCAGCGCAGGTCAGCTACCGTGCTGAAGCTGCGAACGGCGCCGCGTAAAAAATCGACGCAGCGCAGAAACAGCCGCCGCAGCTCGCCGTGCTGAGGCGACCCGGCAACCGCCGCTGGGGCGAGCCGCTCGCCACAAGCGCCGTCTTGGCTGAGGAAACAAACGCCCCATACGTCGTCGACACCATCAACCCGCCACATGACAATCCGTTCGGCGCGCTGTTCTTCTTAGCTGGGCTTGACTTTTTCCCCAACGGCGACGCGGCGGTCTGCAGCGCTCACGGCGACGTGTGGATTGTTCGGGGGCTGGATGAATCGCTTATGCACGTGACGTGGCAACGTTTTGCCACGGGGCTCTATCAGCCGCTAGGACTGGAGATCGTCGACGGCAAGGTCATTGTTCTGGGACGGGACCAACTCACGCGGCTGCACGACGAGAACGAAGACGGCGAAGCCGACTTCTACGAGTCTTTCAATCACGACTTGGTGATTCACGGCCTGCCTCACGCCTACGCGATGCGACTGGAACGGATGCCGGACGGGAGCTTTGTCTTCCTGAAGTCGGGCGAAGGCCCCCACGGTAGTGCTTTGCTGCAATTGAGCGGCGACGGCAAGCAACTCGCCGTGCTAGCCCGCGGGTTTCGTCATCCGTTTGGCATGGGAGTGGGACCGAATGGCGAGATCACCGTTGCCGACAACGAAGGAAACTGGGTGCCGTCGTCGAAAATCGACCTGATCGCGCCGGGCGGATTTTACGGATTCCTGGGCAGCGCGGCCGAACCGGGGGAGAAGCCAGCACCGTTGCGCCCCCTCTGTTTCATTCCCAAGGTGGCCGACAACGCGTGCGGCGGGCAGTTCTGGCAGACTAGCGACGCCTGGGGGTCGTACCATCGGGGTGGGATGTTCCACTTCTCGTGGGGCCGCTGCACGTTGCACGCAGTACTTGAGCAGCAGGCGGGCGAGACGCGACAAGCGGCGACGGTGGAGATTCCGGGCGTCGTTCTCAAAGCTGGGCCGGGCGAAGCGGAGTTCCATCCGTGTGACGGACAATTGTACGTCGTCGGACTCGATGGCTGGCAGACGGCGGCGCAAGTCGACGGTTCTTTTCAGCGCATTCGCTACACCGGCAAGCCCGTTCGACTTCCCAGCAGCTATTCGGTGCACACGGATGGTATCGTGATTGGGTTCGACGAACCACTCGATCCGACATCACTGCGGCGAAACGGAAGCATTCGCGCCCAGCAGTGGAACTATCGGTGGAGTTCGACCTACGGGTCGTATCATTATTCCGTCGCCCACCCCGAGCGTATTGGGCACGATGTGCTGAACATCGACGCGGCCAGCCTTTCGCCGGACCGCAAGCGGATCTTTTTGCGAATCGCCGGCTTGCAACGGGTCGATCAAATTCAGATATCGCTCGACGTGCGGACCGCGGGGGGCATTCGGATTCACTCGAACGTGTATGGCACAATCAACGCCCTCGTTTCGCCGGACGAGGCGGATGCCACGTCGCCAGCATCGAAAGTGCTGGCGAACACGGCGTTGAAGAATTTGCTCGACAAGGACAATCTCGTCGCCTGGTGCATTGTGCCGTTCGACGCCAAGCGCCGCGGCCCCGAGGAGCGGGCGGCCATGCTCGAGCGATTGGGGATTCGCCGGATGGCATATGACTGGCGCGATGAGCATGTGTCGCAGTTCGACGAAGAATTGGCGGCGTATGAGCGGCACGGGATCACGCTCCATGCCTTCTGGACGCCCGCGAACACTGATTCGCCGATGGCCGAAGCCCATTGGCCGCTCATTCTTGATTTGGTGAGACGGCACGACGTGCGGCCCGAGCTGTGGACGATGCTCAACAACGCCCTCGTCGACTCGTTGCCAGAGGACACACGGCCACAACGGGCCGCGGAAATTCTGGCACCCGTCGCGCGAGCGGCGGCGGAACGCGGCTGCAAGCTGGGCCTCTACAACCATGGCGGTTGGTTCGGCGAACCGGACCATCAAATCGCGATTATCGAGGCTCTACGCGATAGCAATGTGGACAACGTCGGCATCGTTTACAACTTTCATCACGGCCACGAGCACATGGCCGACTTCGCAGCGCGGGCCCGCCGCATGGCGCCTTACCTGCTGACGGTGAACGTCAACGGCATGCGGGCCGTCGGGCCAAAGATCCTGTCATTGGGCGAGGGAGATAATGAAGCGGCGATGGTATATGCACTCATCGATGCGGGCTACTCAGGACCGATTGGCATCCTAGGACATCGCGAGGAAAGGGACGCCGAGGAATGCTTGCGGGAAAACCTCGACTGGATCGAGCGGCTGGCCACCCCAGAGTGAAGTGGCTCTGTCACCTTCGGTAACAAGGTCACCGCCGGCATCCCGAACGTCTCCCTGGGCGGCGACTACAACCACACCCGCGAGGTCGTTTGGCAGGCCAGCGCGGGAGTTCACCGACCGATCCGTCCGCACCGTATAGCTATATCGTGGTGCACATGATTCAACTGGAATCGGTTGAAACTGGGAGGCCTGAACCGACTCTGTTTACCCAGATCCTATTGCGCCAAATGTTCGCCAAGTATATTGACCATGCGCGTCCAAACCAACATTAACGCGACAGCATAACTCCAACGACGAGGAGAGGCACCCATGACGACCCTGGCAGTCGCACTTAAAGATGAGATCCGCCGGCTGGCTCGCAAAGAGGTCCGCGAGCAGACGGGCTCGACAACTCAGGCCGTGGCGCGCTACCGCCGCGAGATTGCCGAGCTTAAACGCCAATCTCGGAAGCTCGAGAAAAAGCTGACGTTCTTGGAGTCGCAGGAAAGAAAGCGGATTGCGGCCCCCGAACGGACTGAGGATGTGGAGGATGCTGCCCGCTTTTCGGCTCGCTCCGTTCAAGCGCAGCGGCGACGAACTGGCTTATCAGCCGCCAACTACGCCCGGCTGGTGGGAGTGTCCGCTTTGACCATTTACAATTGGGAGCAGAGCAAGAGCCGGCCCAGGAAGGAGCAGCTCGCCGCGCTAATTGCCCTACGAGGGATAGGCAAGCGAGAAGCGCAGAGGAAACTCGAGTTGCTGGAAAACGGTTCCAAGAAAGCTAAGTCGCGACGGACTCGCCGAAAGTGATTTGCCGCGGAGGGCAACTCGACACGAAACTGTGACATGTTGCTTGCCGCACTTCCAGGAACAAAGCATCGTAACTAACGCTTATGCCGAGCGTCTATGATTTCAAGGTTTCGACGATTGAAGGACAGTTGCAGAGTCTTCGTGACTACGAAGGGCAAGCTTTGCTCATCGTGAATGTGGCGAGCCGCTGTGGATTTACACCGCAGTACGCTCACCTGGAGACTCTGTACCGCCAATTCCGCGATCGTAGTTTTGTGGTGCTCGGGTTTCCCTGCGACCAGTTTGGCCATCAAGAGCCGGGCGATGAGAACGAAATCCAACAGTTCTGCAAATCAATCTATGATGTAACGTTCCCGATGTATGCGAAGATCGCCGTAAACGGACCTGCCGCGCATCCGTTATACCGACATTTGAAATCCGCGCGCCGCGGGTTTCTGGGTACGAAAGCGATCAAGTGGAATTTCACCAAGTTCTTGATCGACCAGCGGGGATCGGTGGTCCAACGCTATGCGCCTGCGGTCGCGATCGAGCGGATTAAACCTCGCGTTCTGCAGCTTTTAGCGGAGGCGCCACCATGACTCGCGGTCATGGTATAATCGCCAAGTAGTTGCTCTAAGAGCCTATTCCAGAACCGTCTGCGGAGAGGGGGAAGGCACATTTTGCTCCGAAGACTCCGCAAAATGAGCCAGTCCCCGACGGTTCTGGAGTCCTTTCTGTGACTCTGGATTAATCGATAGTTACGGTATGACTCTCCGAAGCCTTGCCATCTTGGGATCGGTATTCCTTCTTGTCACGCCGTGCAGCGCATTGACACCCCCGAACGTCGATACAGCGTCAAACACCGCCAACCATTCTGGGAGTGCGGCCGCCGACGGTACGTGGGTCGGCATTATCACCGCTGAAGGTCCAACGGGGATCGCGGATATTGGCAAGAACCTAACATGGTGTGGCGACGTGCAGCTCAAACCGGACTCGAAAGAACTTGCGGCCGTTCCGGGTAAAGGCGTCGTGGCGGCACTTTCCAAGTACGATTATGGGGACGCGAATAACTTGCTTAGTAGGCAAGCGTTCGGCGATTGTGTTGTTCAACTAGAGTTCCTGATCGGCAAGGGGTCCAATTCGGGCGTGAAACTACAGCAACGATATGAGATTCAGCTCTACGATAGCCACGGGAAGGAAAAACCAACCGCCACCGATTGCGGCGGCATTTACCCGCATTGGGTGTTTCGCAGCGGCGGGGGTCTGAAGTACATCGATGCGGGAGTGCCACCGACGATGAACGCGGCCAGGCCTGCCGGCCAGTGGCAGACGCTACGAATCGTATTCAAAGCACCACGGTTTGACGCCAAGGGCAAGAAAACAGAAAACGCTCGCTTCGAGTCTGTGGTACTCAACGACCAGGAGATTCATCGAGACGTGGAGATCGACTCTCCAACCGGCAACGCATCAACACCGCTGCCTGAAGTTGCAAAGGCACCGCTGCTACTTCAGTTGGATCACGGGGCAGTCGCGTTTCGCAACGTGCGCGTCAAGCCATTGAATCGGTAGCCATCGTCACCCGTAGTAAAACCGTTCCGGCTATCCGCGATATCGTGGGCGGCGTTTGGCCGCTTACGAAAAGGAACCAAGACGGTCGGGCCGCAGGGCAGCATGCTGATGGCCAGCATCAGCGGCACGGCAGTCGTGATCGAGTGAAAGAAACTAGAACCGGTTTCAAAACCATCGATGCTTGCGACTCAGTGGCACAGGCCGCTGGCCTGTGCCGCAGTTTTGCAGTTTTCCGCACCGGCTAGCAGCCGGTGCCACTAGTTATGAAACCGGTTCTAACTAGGAACCGCACACCGCAGCCATGTAGCTTTTCTGCGCCAGTTATGCGAATCCGAACTGCTAGTGCTGGTTTATTGCTGGCGTCTGTTGTCGCCGCGCAGTGCTGCCGCACCCGAACCTGCCGTCGCCTGGCCGCTCGCCGCAATCGCGCTAATCGGCGGCGTAGCAGCCCTGCGACGTCGCCGCCTCTGGGCGCCCTCGATCCATCTCGCGCTCCAACAGCGCCTCGAACGCCTCGGCCGGCATCGGGCGGCCGAACAGGTAGCCCTGTCCTTCGTCGCAGCCGTGGTCGCGGAGATAGACCAGCTGCTTCTCCGACTCCACGCCTTCGGCGACGACTGTGTGGCCGAGCGCGTGCCCGAGATCGATGATCGCCCTGGCGATGATCGCATCGTCCTGGCTTTCCGGCAGCCCGTGGACAAATGACTGGTCGATTTTCAATTTCTCCACCGGCAAGCGCCGCAGGTAACTGAGCGACGAGTAGCCCGAGCCAAAGTCGTCGATCGACAGCGTGACGCCCATCTTCTTCAGCGACGGGATCGCCTCGAGGACGTGCTCATCTTGAAGCAACAGCGTCTCGGTGACCTCTAATTCCAGGTATTGCGCCGGAAGCTTCGTGCGCTCCAGCACGTCAACAATGATCTGACACAAATCACCGCGTTTGAAATTTGCCGACGAGATGTTCACCGCGATGAGACAGCGAGGCAATCCGGCGGCCTGCCAGGACGCATTCTGCGCACACGCTTGCTCCAACACCCAACGGCTTAAACCATGAATCAGACCACACTCTTCGGCCACGCCGATAAACATACTCGGCGGCACCATTCCGCGTGTCGGGTGATGCCACCGGATCAGCGCTTCCATGCCGGTCAGGCGGCGCGTTCGCAAATTAACCTGCGGCTGATAGTGCAGCTCGAACTGGCCCTTCTCGAACGCCGCGTGTAAATCCGTTTCCAGGGCCAGCCGGTCACGAATTTGCGCGTTAAGTGCCGACGTGAAGAATTGAAAATTGTTGCGGCCTTCGTTCTTGGCTAGGTACATCGCCATGTCGGCGTTTTTCAGCAGCTCGTCTGGCCCGTTGCTGTCCAAGGGAAAGACGCTGATGCCGATGCTGGCCGAAATATAGACGTCGCGGCCGGAGAGCCGGAACGGGTCCGCCATCACGCTGATTATCTTGCGTGCGAGCGCCGCCGCTCCCTCCAGGTTGGCAATCTCCGGCTGCAATACGGCAAACTCGTCGCCGCCGATCCGCGCCGCCGTATCGCTCGCGCGCAAGCAGCTTTTCAGGCGTCCCGCGACGGCCTGCAAGAGCGCATCGCCCACCGCATGGCCCAGCGTATCGTTCACCACCTTGAATCGATCCAGATCGATAAAGTGCAGCGCGAGCGAGCGGGAATGGCGCCCCGCCTGCTGCACCGCTTGTTCCAGCCGATTCCGTAGCTCAACCCGATTCGCCAGACCAGTGAGGGCGTCGTGATACGCCATTCGCTCGATGCGGGCCTCGGCGTCTTTGCGGGCGGTAATGTCCTCGTGAACCGCGATGAAGTGGGTGATCTTGCCGCTGCCATCGGTAAGCGGAGTAATCGTCTGGTGGACGGTGTAAAGCCCGCCGTTCTTTCGGCGCTCGACGAGCTCACCACTCCACACCAGGCCCGCGAGAATCGTTTGCCAAACTTGTTGGTAGAATCCGGCGTCATGTTTGCCCGACTTTAAAATGCGCGGCGTCTGGTCGATGAGCTCCTCCATACTGAAGCCGCTCAACCGGCAAAACGCGGCATTGGCCCACATGATGCGGCCTTGCCTGTCGGTAATAAAGATCGAATTGGCCGCCGCCGACAACGCCGAGCTCTGCAGACGCAATTGCTCCTGGTCGCGCACCTTGGCCGTGATATCTTCTTTGACAGCGACAAAGTTGGTAATCTCGTTTCGCTCGTTGCGAACCGCGGACACGGATGCGGATTCCCAATACAGCGTGCCGTCCTTTTTCTTGTTGCACAGTTCGCCCCGCCAATCTCGGCCGGCGGTGATCGTCTCCCACAGGTCGCGGTAAAACTGCGCGTCGTGCTTGCCCGATTTCAAGATTCGCGGATTCATCCCCACTGCCTCTGCCGCCGTGTATCCGGTCACCTCCGTGAATTGTGGATTCACGAATTCGATCGTGCCCTGGGTGTCCGTGATGATTACCGCCGCCGGACTCTGCTCGACCGCCAGCATTAGCTTGTTCAACTGCTCCTCACGGGCGCGACGATCGGTGATATCCTCCGCGATCCCCACGCAGCGGTATACTGTGCCGTGTTGGTCGAACACCGGGGAGCCACGGTCGGAGATCCAACGAATTGTCCCGTCCGGTCGCATGATCCGATACTCGATCGAGTACGGTCGACCCACCGCGTTCGCCGCCAGGCTCGCCAGCAATTCTTCACGATCGTCCGGATGAATCGCATCGAGGAACGATCGTGGCGACTTGATCGCGCTTTCGCACGTCCGGCCCCAGATTTTCTCGTAGGCCGGGCTGATGTAATACATCTTCGTGATCGACGCATCGCTGATCCAGAAGACCTGGTCGATGTTTTCGGTTAGCTGCCGGAAGCGTTCTTCCGACTCTCGCAGTGCCATCTCCACTTGCTGCTGGTCCGTCACATCTCGCGAATTGACAATCACTCCGGCAATGCCGGGCTCGTCGAGCAGGTTTTTCGCCACCGCCGCCAGGTATCGCCAGGAACCGTCCTTGTTTTGAAAGCGGAACTCGGCCAATGCAGTTTTTTCCGGCCGGGCGAGAATGCTCTGGAATACCTGCAGTGTGGCAGGGCGGTCGTCGGGATGAATGAAGTCGAAGGCCAACCGCCCGATCAGCTCGTCAGGTCGGTATCCCAACAGTTGTTCGGTGGCCGGACTCTCAAAGCAGATGAACCCTCGCTCGTCGAGTACCGTGATGATGTCGAGCGAGCTATCGACAAGCTGCCGAAAGAACCGCTCGCGCTCAACACCTGACCGCGCAACACCAGCCGCTTCTCCGCGCGGGGGATCAGTCAGCTGAGTCGGTTTTTGCATTTCGAGACGTCCTGCGAACAAGCTCGGCCCATCTAAAGCCTAGCTCAGGATCACGCGGTAAAACCGCGTGTTTTTCCAGTGTCCTGGACAAGAATGTTATCGATCGCATGGTCGATGAATTGAAGCTGCATCCGGGGCGCGGCGCCAACCATTGGTTCGACGGCCTGGTGGGCTGCGCTGCTGCGGCGTCGATCGAGGGCGTGTCGCTTACCCGGCGCGGAGGCGGTACTGCGTCGGCGGTTAAGCAGAAAGGTTATCGCGAATTAGGCAGACGGTTACTTACTGCTGCTAATGATGACACTCACGGCAGCAGGATTGATTTCGAAGTCGCGGCCTAAGCGTGAAATGTTGACAGAGAGGCCGAAAATGCGAATCAGATTCAGTAACGTCGAACCATGAAATCTATGGCGAATTGCAGGATTCTTGTCCACGCGTTCTCAATATCACAGCTCCAACAATGATCATATTCGCGCGCGGTTTCGATGGCAGAGGATAACCATAACGTGTAGAGGTGAGGTTTGATGATGAGGTTCCGACGGTTGTGAGTTTCTGCGCGCTCTCGCAGCTCGCATAGCCCTTCCGGATTACCCACGGTCGCTTCGGCCACAAGTCTCAACGACCTCAGAAGCATTCTGTTCTGCTGTTCAAAATCTGTATTGCGGAATTTCGATCGAACCTCGTCCGATGTAGATAAGAACCGGTTATAGAAGGCCGATATGAATCCCTCCGATTCCACACACCGGTTCAGACTTTCTAGAAACAAGTCTCGGTCGCATGTTTGCGTTTTCACGTGACCATCTCCAACTCGGAACGACTAGCTCGCGCAACACCGACCAATGAACGAACGGGGTACAGAACCTGGTAATTTTAGCGTAAGGAGCCAGCGCTACCAACACGTTTATGGCGGTCTTCTTGGGCGGTGTCTCGCAAGGAGCAATATTGCCGTTCTTACCGATTTGCTGAGCGAGGCCATGAGCATCCGTCCTGCATGACACAGACCAGCCATTGAATGCGTCGGTCGCGTTGCCGGAGCTCGGCAAACGCCAATGTCAACATCCGCGTCGGCAACATTTCCGAACAGCAGGAATGGACCGTCTCTCCTAATCCCCTCCTCCCCTGACGGTGGTCACAAGAAGGCTCGTCGCGACCCAACTGCGGAGCCAGCGACACGCCACATGCTCATGTTGTGGCCAATGACACCCGCTGACAACCAGTGGAGATAGTGATGCGGCAAATCGCGCGAATTAGTCTCACCAAGTGAAGGGTTTTGGCTGCGATTTCTCGAACTCTAAGTGCCTATCCCAGAACCGTCTGCGGAGAGGGGGACAGGCACATTTTGCTCCGAAGACTCCGCAAAATGAGCCAGTCCCCGACGGTTCTGGGATAGGCTCTAAGCTTATTTGAGGCTTATTTGAGTAATTTTTCTCGGCGGTCTGGATTTTTCAAATTCGCCGATCCCAGCGTGTTACAATGTGGCCTGTTGTTGCTATGCGTCATCAAGTGTGGCAATTCTCGTCCGACTCTCAACCACTCGCGTCCAGCGACGCGATCGACGCACTTGAAGAAAGCGCGTGGTGACGCTGATCCGCGGCGCCGCAGGCTGTAGCCCATGCCTCGCCGGATGCTTCCCGCCGGCCGCCTTGCCTGGCGTCTCGTAGAGTGGCCTCCGCCGTTTGTAGACAGCTCATTGCTGTTGCGCACTCACGGATCACGCATGGGCGCGCTTCCGCTCGCTTGCGGCTCCAGAATAGAAAGTCGAATCAATGTATGGTATCAGCTCGCGTTGCGTCGGCCGCTGGTTCGCCGCGTTGGCGGCCGCTTTGTCGCTGCTGGCGCTCGCGGTTCCAGCCGGCGCCGCCACGTTCGAGTGGACGGATCAGTCCATCTTCTACGACAGTCCCAATGCCTGGAGCTTAGTCTCCGGCACTGGCACGCCGCCGCCCGACGCAGGCGATAGCGTTCAGTTCAACTTGCCCGGCGATCAGCTCGTGATCTTCAGCCAGAACGAAGCGAGCGACAATCTGCTCGTCACCGATGGAGACGTCACCTTCGCCAGCAATAACACCGCTACACTGCGCACGTACACAATCGCGACCGGCAGCGCCGACGCCAACATCAGCGGCGGCTCGTTGCAGATCGGCACGCCGAACCAGCCGGTGTTTCTCAACCTTCCCAACACGTTGTCCGGCGGCGGGCTGAGCGCCAGCATCATGGACATCGGCGGCGGCGCTAGCGGCTCGGTCACGGTCGAATCCACTTCCCGGCTGGACGTGCTGGGCAGTGGCAACCATAGCCTGGGTTTTTCGGGCGCCACCGGCGAGCTTACTATCAACGGGGGGACCGCCAATATCGGCACCCAGGGTGGCACCCTCCGCTTGGGCATCTCGGGCGCGGCCAGCAGCCACGGCGATGTCCAAGTCGCCGCCGGCGGCACCCTCAACACCGGCCACATCCAGATCGCCACCACGACTTCCGGCGCAAGCGGCGCCATCGAAGTCACTGGGGGCGGCTCGACGATTAATCAAGTCCACTCCGGAGCCAACCTCACGATTGGCAGCGCCAGCGGCGGCGGCGGCACGCTCGACGTCATCAGTTCCGGCTCTTTCAACACGGGCACCGGCACGACCACCGTCAACGCCACCGGCAGCATCAACATCGCAGGCGGCGGCTTCAGTGCCAACGGCGACGTCGAACTTATCGGCGGCTCAATCACACGGACCAGCGGCAATTTCAGCCTGGGCATCGGCCGCACACTTACCGCCACGAGCGGCGCGCAAATCGATTTCGGCGGCAGTACGGCGCTTTCCGGCGGCACAACCTGGCTCATCAGCGACGGCGCCGACCTCTTCAACGGCGGCTTCATGGACATTGGCATTGGTGGCGGCGTCACGGACGTGACGATCGATGGGCTCGGCTCGTCGCTGGCCACGGACAGCGTCTCGTTCTGGGGCCTCAGCGGCCACACCGCCGACGTTACCGTGCGCAACGGAGCGTCGGCCAACGTCGGACAAATTAACTTGGCGCGCTCATCCATGGCCGGCACGACCGGCACGATAGCCGTCGAAAGCGGGGCCACGATGAACACGGGGCCTCTGGTTGTGGCCACCTTCGGCGGCACAACCACCACCGGCACGATCACCGTCACCGGCGACGGCTCGGAATTGTCGCAGTCGGGCAGCAGCGCTTTGACGCTGGGCGATGCGACCAGCGGCACCGCCACGCTCAATGTTCTCGACGGCGGCACCTTTAACACGGGCACCGGCACCACCACCGTCAACGCCACCGGCAGCATTAACATCGACGGCTTCGGCGGCGGCGCCTTCAATGCCAACGGCGACGTGAACGTCAACGGCGGCTCGATCACCCGTTCCTTCGCCGCTTTCAATCTCGCTGCCGGCCGCACGCTCACGGCTACGGCGGGCGCCCAACTCGATTTCGGGGGCGACATGACGCTATCCGGCGGAACGACCTGGGACATCTCCGACGGCGCCGATCTGTATTCAGGCCCCATGAATATCGGCACGAGCGGCGGCGTCACCGCCCTCACGATCGACGGCGAAGGCTCTTCCCTCAATGTGGGCAACGCCAACTGGTTGTCGCTGTGGGGGATCGGCGGCCACACCGCCGAGGTGACCGTCCGCAACGACGCGACGGCTCAAGTCCTCGGGCAAATCAACCTGGCGGAGTCGTCCACGGCCGGCACCACCGGCACGATCGCTGTCGAAAGCGGCGCTACGATGACCGTGGGAGGTTTGTTTGTGGCCGCTGCAGGTGGTGCATCGACCACCGGCACGATCACCGTCGCCGGCGACGGCTCCTCGCTGACGCAAGTCGGCAGCAGATCGCTGACGCTGGGCCATTCCAGCACCGGCACAGCTCAACTGGATGTGCTCTCCGGCGGCACGTTCAATACCGGCACCGGGTCAACGTACATCGGAGCCACTGGCACACTCAACATCGGCGGGGGCACATTCAACGCCAATGGCAATGTGACGGTCAACGGCGGCTCGATTACACGCATCGGCGGCGACTTCAACCTGGCTTCCGGACGCACGCTTACCGCCACGAATGGCGCGCAAATTGACGTGGGCGTGAATAACTTCGGATTCGGCGCGCAGCTTTCTGGTGGCACGACCTGGTTCGTCGAAAGCGGCGCCGATCTTTTCACTTCCGGCTTCATGGACATCGGCGTTAGCGGTGGCGTCACCGAGGTGACTATCGATGGGCCCGGTTCGACGATTGCCATCAGCAGCTCGTCGAATTCGCATTGGGGTGGCTTTGGCAACGCGGCTCATGTCACTGTCCGCAACGATGCACAAGCCGAAATCGGAGGCATCTTTTTAGCGGATTCATTGGGAGCAATGGGTGTCGGCAACACCAGCACGATTGCTATTGAAAGCGGCGCTACAATGACTACGAGAAGTTTGGGGGTGGCGAGTCTCGGCGGCACTGCAAACTCCGGCACGATCACCGTCACCGGAGCAGGATCCGAGTTGTCGCAAGTCGGTACCAGCACGCTGACGCTGGGCCACGCGACCAGCGGCACCGCCACGCTCAATGTCCTCGACGGCGGCACGTTCGGCACCGGCACCGGCGCCGTCTTCCTCAATGCCACCGGCACAATTAACATCGATGGCGGAACGTTTGATCTAAACGGCCCGATTACTGGCGAGGGCACTTTCAACTTCACCAGCGGACAATTGAACGTTAACGACCCGACGCAAACCGTCGTTGTCTCTCCGAGCGGTCAGCAGGTGGGCGGCTTCGCACTCGACTCCTCCCCGACGCTGGTGCTTGGCCCCGACCGTGGCTTAAGCGTGGCCGGCACCACGCGACTCGATTCGGGCGCGAGCCTGGAGCTGGCCGGTGAGTCGTTCGAAGGTGGTACGCTGCTGATTCAGCCCGGCGCCTCGCTGGTGAACACCGCCCCCGCCACGGCGACCGCCGCCGTTCTGGCGTTGGCCGGCTCGACGATCGACGCCGCGGGTGGCGACCTTGCGCTCGGCAACGCCGCGTTGGTCAATGGCTTTGGCAGCGCGGCGACGCTTCGCACGCACCAGCACACCGTCACGCTGCTGGACGCCAACGACGCCGTCTTCGATTCGCTGGCCCTGGTGACGCTCGGCAACGCCGCCAGCGACGGCACGCTCGCCGCCCCCAATGGGCTGACGCTCGATTTCGGCGGCAACATCACCGGACGCGGTACCGTCGACACGCCCGATGATCCCTTCCGGCCGCTCACCAACAATGGCCACATCACGGGCAACAGCCCCGCCGAGCCGATCACGCTCACCGGCTACGTGAAAGGCGTCGGCACGCTGGACCACGTCGTCATCACGGGCACCGACGCGCCCGGCTTCAGCCCGGCCGCGGTCTATCGCGGCAGCGTCGAATACGCCGGCGCTCTGGAGATCGAGCTTGCCGGCGCCACCAGCGGGCAATTCGACGCGATTCACCACTCGGGCATCGCCACGCTGGGCGGCACGCTCGATGTCTCGCTGCTCGGCGCGTTTGCCCCCGAAGCGGGAAGCTCCTTCGAGATCATCACCGCGCTCGGCGGCGTCACCGGCATGTTTGCCGACGAGCTCCTGCCCACGCTCGCCAGCGGGCTCGACTGGAATGTCGTCTACGGCAGCCACTCCGTGCTGCTCGAAGTGGCCGCGCTGGCGCTGCCCGGCGACTTCAACGCCGACGGCGCCGTCGACGCGGCCGACTACGTCCTGTGGCGGAAGACCCTGGGCACGCCGGCCACGTATCTCGAGTGGCGCAGCAACTTCGGCCAATCCACCGGCACCGGCGCCGGCTCCAATTTAGTCGCGCGCGTGCCGGAGCCGGCCGCGGCGGGGTTGGCGCTCGTGGGATTGCTGACGTTGGTGTTCCGTCGTGGCGACAAGAGAATGCCATACTGAACCGCAATTCCATCCGCGCATCGGTTGCTGCCGTTGTTGTCCTGCTCTCCGCGCCGTTCGGCAAGAGTGCACTCGGCGATAGCTGGGCAACCGGCGACGTGATCACGAATTCGCAGGGAAGTTGGGGTGGGAATCCAACGCCAACCAACGCGGCTGGGCTCCTTCAAGTCAACTATGATGCCGTTTATGCATCAACGTCCGGCGTTGTCGAAACAGGCATCTCAGGCCCGGCAGGATTCTCCATCCTTTTCACGAACGTAAACAGCGTGCTCACCGGCAAAGGGCTGCAGATCTCGCTGAATGAGCATCACCTGGAGATCTTCCTCGCCGAGCGCGAAAACTGTGGGACTGTCCGCCACATGTCGGAGCGACCCGCTCTAGAATCCGGCCGTCGCCAGCAGCCAGTTGCCGATGAGCATCGCGATGAGGAAGTAGCCGAACCACGCCGGCCAGGTGCGTTCGACGACCCGCGACCGCAGCTCCCGCAGCGCGAAGACGCGATAGGGGATTTGCGCGACGACCGCCAGCGCCAGCAGCCAGCCGAGTCGGTGAAAGCCCAGCGACTGGCTCAAATCGCCGGAAGCGAGAGCGACAAAGCTCCGCGTCAACCCGCAGCCCGGGCAATTGACGCCGAACCACGCGCGGCTGCCGCACAGGACGGGCACATCGAGATTCGCCCACGCGAGGCCGACCGTCGTAGTGCCGCGCACTTGCAGCAGGAACGCCGCGGCCACGATCGCCAGCGCGAGCCAGAGCATCGTCCGATGCCGATCGCGAAGTTGCAGGACTCGAATCTCGCGCCGCAGGGAATCGGAAGTTTTCCCCGACACGCCGGCCGCGGAGCGATCGGCGGATGTATCGACCGGGATCGGCTCGAGCATGATCGAAGAAACGTCCATACGTCAGCCGTCCTTGCCGTTCGTCGCAGGGCCGTTGGCGCCGGCGGCCGGGCACGTGAACTGCTGGCCGCACTTGCAGCGCACCAAGCGGCCGGCAACTGCGGCCGACACACGGTACCTGGCGCCGCATTGCGGGCAACTGAACTGGATCTGCTGCGTGGCCGGGGCCACGGCTGCCGCGGGCGGGCTTGCGGCCGCGGGCGGGCTTGCGGCGGTGGAAGCGCTTGCCGCGGGCGGGCGCGCCGGCCTCGCAGGTTGCTTCGGTGGCGTCGACGAGCGGGCGTGGTCATCCTCGGGCAGCAAGCTCACCGTATCGAGCGGTACGCGATGCTTATTCTCATCGACCCACCGCGCGGCCTCGCCATTGAGCGGGCTCTTCACGTTGTAACTCTGGTAGGCCAGCATTTCGCCGATGCGGATGATGATCGACTCGAGCGATTCGCCCGCGCTCCAGTGGTCGCCGACGCAGATCGCGTGCGGCGCGATGTTCGGATGAAACACGGGCGAGAGCATCCGGCATTGGGGCGGCACGCGCGGGTAGTTGCGCGGCAGGACCACCTCGACGAGATGGCTCTGCACCGGTTGCAGCTCGCCGCCGACCATCCGCAGGCTGTTGACTCGATATTCAAGCTGGTAGCGCTCGGGCGGATCGCCCTCCATCTGCACCAGCCGCACGCGCGGATGCCGGCGGACGTAGTCCTGCAGCTTGGCGCTGTCGGCCGTGAGTCGGCGAAGTCGAACCGTGCTCATTCCTCGTCCCTCTGAGGATTCCGCCTTGGCAAGTCGAACCGCTCGGGCGCCAGTTCGAGCAGCGTCGGCAGGGCGATCGAGAAGCCCAGTCCTTCGGCGAACCGCTTGTCGCCGGTCATCGTGTTAATTCCGATGAGCCGGCCCTCGGCGTCGTACAAGCCTCCGCCGCTGTTGCCGGGGTTGATCGCCGCGGTGGTTTGCAGCACGCGGAAGCTGTAATCCCCGTGCGCCTGCCGGCGGATCTGGGAAATGTCGCCGGCCGAATGGGTCCATCCCAGGCCGTGCGGATTGCCGACGGCGAAGACCTCGTCGCCGATGTGCGGCGTGGCGTCGCGGTCCCAGTGTGCTTCCTGAACGTCGTCCATGAGCACGGGCGCCGAAATGATGGCCAGGTCGACCCCGTGCGGCGCGACCCACTCCACCGTGGCGGCCACGGGCATCTGGCCGACCGTGATGACTTGCACCGACGCGAGCGACCCGGGATCGTGCGGCCCGCTTCGCGCGCTTCCCGTGTAACTGAGGTCCACCGTGTGCCGATTGGTGACGATGTGCGCCAGCCCGTCGCGGACTCGCAGCACGACGCCGGATCCAATCGCGCCGCGGCCGAGCCCGGCGGCCGACTGGATGATCACGTTGGCCCGCATGGCCCGCGAAATGCGGGCGGGCAATTCGTCGAGCGACTCGGGGTCGAGCGTGAGCGTATCGAGCGCGACCATCGAATGCGGCGTTCCCAGGTAGGCGGAAAGCGCGACCGCCCAGCCGACGACCTCAAACAGGCCGATCACGATCGCCGCCACCGCCACACCCATGCCGCGTCGACCGTGTGAATGGCCGACCAGGGCGACGCAGGCGATCACGATGGCCACCAGGCCGGTGATGAGACCGAACAGCGGGATGCCGAGCAGCGCCACCACGAGAGCGGTCACCGCGGTGCGGTTCCACCGCCGGCCTGTTTTGCCGCCGCGCATGTCATTCGATTCGGTCGCCGCGTCGGCGGAACGCGTCGGCAGCGGCTGCGCGGCGGAGAGCTCCTCGCGGGTGATCGTGAGCGCCGGGGCCGCGGTCGTGTCGCGAACCGTAGCGGCCGGCGCGCACTCGTACGCGCCGCAGCCCTGGTTTGCTTCCCAGCAGGGAGTGTGGTGCAAGGCTCCGCAGTCGCGGCAAACGGAGGTCGGCTCGCCGAGCCCGATTTGGTTGCCGCAACGCGCGCAAAGCGTCCCCGCTTCACGCTCGCCGGCCAGCAGGGTACGCGGATTGGAGTCGCTCACCATCGGGCCGTAACCTCGGCAAAGGGTGTATTAAACAACGGCCGCTGACGAGCCGCCGGGTTCGTCCCGGCGGGGATTCCGGCGGGGATAAACCCCGCCGCTCGCGGGGTTGTGTTACAGGCTGAATAAATAAAACGCCAACAGCAGGACGCAGTACAATCCGGAGAGCACGACGGACGTCCAACCCATAATAACAAATATGGGGCCACATTTGGCAAGCTCGTCTCGCCGCGGCAGTAGGTAGGCCAGGCCGAAAACAATGCTGATCGGCGCCAAGCAGCCGGTTAGCGAGGCAACGAAGGCCGCCACCACGATTTGCTTGAATCGATCCATGCGCTGGCTGGCGACAGCGTGTTTCCGCAGATCGTGCACCGACAGCGGGTCGACCGAGCCGAAATCGGTTCCGCAGTAGCGGCAGCGGAGGGCAATCGCCTTGATCGTCTCGCCGCACGCCGGACACTTTTTCGTATCTCCCCAGGCGGAAAGGGGCGTTTGGGCAGATAGGTCCGAGCTATCGACGGCCGGGGCATGGCTGCAGCCGTACGTGCCGCAACCGCCGATCTCCGCCCAGCACTCGCGGTGATGAACCTGGTGACATCCGGGGCAGCGCTCGGCCGGTTCGGCGTCGCCGATGGTTGTTTGGCAGATGGGACAGATTTCTCCGTGGCCGGCCGCCACGGCGGTCGCCTGCACCATGGCGGGCGTGGCCGCGGCGCTCAGCGGCGCCTTGCACTTCGGACAGCGGAAAGCGCGGCTGGCCGCGTCGGCCGGCAGCCGCACCTTCGCGCCGCACTGGCAGGTGACAATCGGAGACATTCGCATCGCCAGCGTGATTGAAAAGCCGCTTCCCCGGGTTCCGGAGCAACCGCCTGAGCGCGGTTACATTTGCTCCAGCGCTCCTAAAATCATGCCGATGATAAACCACACGACATTGGCGCCGATGGCCACCAGCAGCAACTTCTTTCCCTTGGGCTTTCCTTGAACCATCCAGACGATTGCCAGGATGCAGGCGATGTTGGAGCAGATGATTCCCAGCACCCAATCGAGCGGCGTCAGGTTCGAATCGGGATCGTCTTTCGCGGCGATCTTTTTTTCTTGGGCCCGGAGGATTGGGTCGAAGGTCTCTCCGCAGAAGCGGCATTTGACGGCGTCCTTTTGGATCATCTCGCCGCACATGGGGCAGGGCTTGCGGTCGTCGGCCTTGGGCAGCTCGGCGGGCGGCTCGACTTCGAAGTCCTCGTCGCTGAACGGGCTCTGGAACGCCTCCTCCGCCTCGTAAACCTCCTCTTCGACCGCGGGCGCCGGGATCTCGATCACGCCGCCGCACTTGGGGCACTTCGTCCGCTTGCCCGCCGCCGCGTCGGGGGCGTTGAACCGGCTGCTGCACGACGGGCACGTCACCTGGATCGGCACAGTGGCACCTCCTGAACATGGAATGAGGCGGTGTTTTTATCCATACACATCCGGACGTCGCTTACCGAGGGTTCGACTCTCGCATCGAGAACTCCAAGACCGTTTTGCCGAGCACGACCTGATCGCCGTCGCCCAGCACCGTGCGCACGACGGGGATGCCGTTCACGTAGGTGCCGTCGGGCGTGTTGCAGTCCTCGATTTCGAACCGGCCGGCGCGGTTGGTGATCAGCGCGTGGCGCGGCTCGATGGCGTCGTCTTTGAACAGGTAAATATCGGCCTTGGGCGAGCTGCCCAGCACCGTCGTATCGCGGAAGAGGATGAACTGCTTGCCGGCGAGCGGACCTTTCTGCATCAGTAGCCAGGCCGTCTTCGTCCAGCCTTCCACGAGGCCGACGAACAGGCCGACGAACAGGCCGATCGCGGCGAAACCGACGCCGCGGCTGTAGGTCGCTTGCCCGTCGGCGGTGATCAGCACCAGGCTGATCGGATCGAACAACAGGCCGCCGACTAGCCCGCCCAGCACGGCGCCGACCGCACCATTGATGACGACCTTGCGCTCGCGCAGGGCGATGCCCTGGCCGATGCCGGCCGGTATCGCGACGATGCTCCAGGCGGCCGCGCGGCCCATCATCAGCACCAGCAGCGCCAGTCCGGTCGGCATGGCGTTCGGCTGCGGGTCGTCCCACAACGTCAGCGCGATGCTGCTCATGATGGTAAACACGATGCCGGTGGGTATCAGGACGATCAGCCCGCCGACGAAGCCGATGCCAAGGCCGACGGCGCCACACTTCATGGCCCGCGGGAGGTTGCGGCAGATGATGCCCTCCGCCGCGCCGAGGAACAGGCCGACCGACGACGCAACGACGGGAAATAAGAGAATGCCCGCCAGGTCGAACTCCTCGTCGAGCGTGTTGTCGTCGAACCACGGCTCGAGCAGTCCCCAGCCCACGAGTCCGCCGATCATCGAGCAAATGGCCAGGTAGAACCAGTTGGCGTAGATCACGCGGATCAGCCACGGCTGATCGCTGACCGGGCCCACGTCGCGGCGCAAGTAGTTCTGCATCTCGACGTACGAATCGACGTCGGCGGTGTGCAGGTCGGCCGAATTGATGCGTATGGGGTCCGACATGGCAGAATCATCCTGTAGGGAACGGCCTCTGTGCCGTTCCGTGGGCCCGACATGCACCACGGAACGCCGCGGAGGGCGTTCCCTACAGAGTTCACACATTTCTGTAATTCCCTGACAGCCTCATCTATTTCGGCGCGTCGCCGGTCTGTTGAGTTTTTTCTGCCGCCGGCTCGTTCGGGGCTTTGCGCTGCTCTGCGTTGGGCTTGGGCGCTGTGCCCTTGGCGTTGCCGGTCTTCTCGTTCTTGCCGCCACCGGCCGCTTTCTTCGCGTCTTCCATCATCCGCCGCAGCTCGGCCTGCTTCTGCGCAGCAATCTGCGCGAGTACGGCGCGCTCGTAGTCCGACAAGCCGTAGCGCTGTTCGATCGTTCCTAACGCCGCCTCGCAAAGGGCCATGTTCTCCTGGATGAGCGTGCGCCGCTTCGCGGCCAGTTCCTGTTCCTCGTCGGACAGCTCGGCGTTGGGTTCGGGGAGCTTCTCCAACTCGGCGGCCAGGGCGCCCAGCCGCGACCGCACCGCGGCCAGTTCTTCCTCAAGCCCTTCGCGAATCAGCTTGGTGTCGGCGAAGTGGGCGACCGCGCCTTCGATGATCATCTGCTGTTCCCAACTCGATCTCCAGCCGCCGTAAAGGTAGCCGATCACGAACACGGCCAGCCAGCCCAGAAGGATCATCGCGAAGCTGAGCGACGAGGTCCGCGGGCTCGCCCGGTCGCTGAATTGCAAGGCGTGATCGGCGCCGGCCGGCAGGCGGGCCGCCATTTCGGCCGCCACGTTGCGCTCGCTGGCGTCGACGGTGCGGATGCGGTCGCCGATCCAGAAGTGCGGCAGCGGCGTCGGCTTGCCGTTCTGCCAGGCGAATGCACCTTCCAAGTCGCGGACCGGGTCGATCACGTAGGCGACTTGCCCCGGGCCAGCGAAAAAATGCTCGTGAATGAAGCAATCCCGCTCGGAAAGGAAGATGCCGAAGTCCGGGTGCGAATGGTACCAGCCGACGATCCGCGCGTCGACGAAGCGGGAATCCATTTCCTTGTTGATATGCGCCCACGACTCGTGCGTGAATGTGACCTCGGCAAACTTGCTGGTGGCGCTGTCGCAGCGGATATAATCGGTGACGACGGCGTAGGGGCCGGCCTCATCTTCCTCCCACCGGCCCACCAGCACGCCACACACCTCGACCGACGCGTCGGCCTTGGCGTGCTGCTCGATGCCGCGGCGGACCCCCGGCGCGATGTGCAAGCGAAAATCGGCGCGCGGGTCGGCCGGGAACTTGCCCTGCGGCAACGACTCCTTGGCCAGCTCGCGAACGTCCGTACCGCTCATCGATCGTCCTCGCCTTCCGCCAATGGGCCGAGCACGCGCGCCCGATCACCGGCAAACTCGTAGTAACGCAATTCCATGCCGTTGCGGCCCGCCACGATATCCCACGGCGGCACGCCCAGCTCGTACAATGTTTTGTCCAGCGGCGACTCCGAGCCGATCGTGTGGTACATGGTCGGCGCGCAGGGAGCGCCGCACTGGGGGCACATGCCTTCCGCTTCGGTGACCTTGCCCAGCGACGCGAAACGGGGAAAAACCTGGTCGCAGGCAGTGCAAGTGAGGGACGAAAGCAGGTCGTGGTTCACTTCGACGACGGCCTCTGGGCCGAGGTCCGAGCGCACCCGCTCCAGCAACGCGCCGGCCGACGTGTCGAAGATGCTCCAGGGCAGCTCTTCCATGGGCGACATGGCGTCGTGGCTCGGGCAGTCCTCCAGCCGCGTGTAGCCGACGAGGTAGCTCTGGTGATTCGTGCCATCGAAGACGAAGCCGCTGCCGGCGATCGTCGGCAGGCCGTGGAGCAGCTTCACGGCTTCCTGCACTTGAATCCCGGCGACGACCGAGGACGTGGTGGGCGTGGTGGGAACGCGGCCCGTTTCCATCTCGTCGCGAGAGAGCAGGGCACAACTGCGCCGCGCGGCGAGCATCTTCCAGTCCACCTCGCTCATCGTGCACTCGTAGCAGGGGCCGGTGGCCGGGTCGAACACGCGCGCCACGCCGTCGAGCCGCTCGATCGCGCCGTCGATCCAGGTCCTCGCCGTCTTGGCGGCCGCCTGGTTAATGGCGACCCGGGCCTCGCGATTGTCCAACCCGCCGATCACCACGTCCGCCCAGCGGTAAACTCCCAGGCCCAAATCGTAGACGACGTTGCCGTCGAACGGCTGCACGCGCATTTCGGGAAACAGCTCGCGGGCCCGCTCGGCGGCGACCTCGGCCTTGCTCCGGCCGCAGTCCGCTTCGCGAAACAGCACCGACCGCGACAGGTTCGATTGCTCGATCCGGTCCCGGTCGGCGACGAACAGCCGGCCGACCCCCAGCAGGGCGAGGTTCTTGATGATCTCATTGCCCAGTGCGCCGGCGCCGACGACCAGCACCCGCGCCGCGCGAAGCCGCTCCTGATCCCACCAGCCGATGAGGCGGAAGCGGGCGAAGCGGTCCTCCTCCGCTTGCGGGTCGATGTGCAGTACGTCGGCCATGCACGGTCCTCGAGGGCGTCAACGACCGGGGTGTGAGACGAGTTCAACCATCAGCGCAGCGAACATGAGCAGCGACACAGCTGTCATCAGCCCGCCCACGATGATACCAAACCACGCGCGGCCCTTGCCCGATAACGAAGGATCGAGGCGAATTTTTTTTAGCGCGACCACGCCGAAGACCACGGCGAGAATCGCGAACGGAAGACCGATCATGGGGAGAATGGCAAACAGGCCGAGGTAGCCGGCCGCGATCGCGGAGACCGGCCGGCCCACGGGTAAGAGCATGCGGTCGGAGGCACTGGGCCGGTCCTCGAGCCGGCGGGCGCTGGGGTCGAGATACGTGCCGCAATGGCGGCATTTGCGGGCGACCGCGAGGATGGTCTCGCCGCAAACGGGACAAGCTTTGGTCGCCTCAGGCATGGACGGCTCGGTCGGATCCGGCGGTGATCTCCGGCTGCAAGCGCAGGATATCGCCGTCCTGCACGTTCGCGGAGGACAAGGTTTCCGTATCGAGGAGTTGCCGGCCCGATCCCTTGTGGTGGAACTTGTAGCTCATGAGCTGGCCGTCCGGGCTGTTGCGCGGCAGGTTCATGCGCTCGATCAACACGGCAATGAGGCGATTCGCCTCCGCGTCCGCCGGCACCTCCACAAGCTGACGCTTGTTGCCGGTGGCGTCCCAAACTTCGATCTTGATCTCGTTCATAAGACCCAGCGCCGCGGGCCTGCCGCTCCGGCAAAGGCATTCGGCCACCTCCCGATTGGGTATCGAGTATAGCTATTCGGTGGGCGAACTGCGAGACGGTGTTTACGGACTTGTCGTTACCCACAAAACGGCGCTTCGTGGAGGAAGCTTCTGCCGTCCCTACGGGACTTGAAGTTTTTCCGTTTTCCCCCCAGCAATGAATTGCTGGGCTATTGTCAGACGTCCCTCCGGGACGGATTTATGGGTAACGACAAGGTTTACGGACGGTACACGCTTTCGCCGCCGTCGAGCCGCCAGCCGCGGATTTGGTGCTCCGAAATGCGCATCGGAAGCCCGGCGGCAAGCTCGGCAATCAACTGGGAGCCAGTCTTCAGCCGGCCGTCGAACTCCAAGCTGCCGTACGCGCGGCGCACGGCGCCGACGTCCAGCGTCAGCGGGTCGAGCTGCGCGCCGTCTGTGAGGCAGGCTATGACCTCCAACGCCGTTCCCGGCGCGGATTCAAACGTACGCACGGCGTCGCGCAAAGAGCGGCTAAACTGCCGATTGGCCGCCACCTCGTCGTGTGCTTTTTCGGAGATCGCGCTCCCGTCGTCCTTGTCTGGCTTGAGGCTGCCGGACAATTGCCAGGCGGTCAAAAGCACGGGCTCCATGCGATAGATTGTAAAACCTTCCCAAACCTCGCGCCCGCGAATGCACATCGCGGCGGCCCGCCCGTCGACGAGCTGGCCAGCCAGGCCGCGGGCGACTTCCTCCGCGTCCTTGCGGTCGGTGTCGGACCAGCTCGCCGTGCCGATGGCCAGCCAGCCCCGGCCCCTCTTTAATAAGTCGGCATGCGGCGACTGTTCGGCGCTGACTTCCCACTTTGCGTTGAAGCTGCTTTCGCCGGTTGCGAGCCAGACGCCGGCATTTGCCGTTTCCAGGACAAATGCCTTGTTGACGTCCTGTCGAACCGAGGCGAGCAGCCGCGCGGCCGATTCGGGGATACCCAGCTCGCGCAAAGCCGCGGCGATGTGGGCCGCTTCCAACTGCGGTGGCTCGTCGAAAATGAAAACCGCGAGCGTGGGCGCCACGTCGTAAGGAAAACGTACCGGAAATTCCTGTTGCAGGTCGGCAAACTCGGTGCTCAGGAACACGCGGCCCGCGACTGGATCCCGATAGAACTCGTGCGCGCTGTCGGCCGCGGCGGCCGACTCGCGAGCCAACCTCTTGGCTTCGGTCGTGTAGCCGGCGGCCGCCTCGACGATCGCAATCTTCGCCGAGCTTTGATCCTCCCGTTGCTTCTCTTCCGCGAAATGTCGCGCCCGACCCAGTTGCCCGCTCTGCAGCAGGGCGCTCAGCAAGCGGTTCTCGGCAGTTTGCCGCTCGTAGTAGGCAAGAATGTTCTCGTCGTCGCTGGCGAGCAACTCCGGCGCGCGCGCGGCGTAGGTGGAGTAGTCTTTTCGCTGCCAGGCCGTCTCGGCCTCGTATTTCGCGATGCGGAGATCGGCGGGCGAGCGGCGCCGATGCTCGGCGATCAAGCTGTCGAGGGCCGGCCAGTTCTCGTCGGCGACGAACCGCGCGGCCAGGCTGTCGAACGTCTCGGCCGCGTCGTTTGCCGAATTGAACTGCTCCCGCCAACGGCCCGATTCGATAGTTGCATCCGCCAGCCGGCGACGGAGCTGCCACTTGTCCTCTTCCGCGGCCCGCTCCAAGCCCTCGCGGAAATGGCGGACCGCGGCGTCCCAGTCTTCCGCGTGGGCGGCCAGCTCGCCCTCGACATAGTGGATGCGCGGATCGTCGCCATGGGCGGCACGGTGCTCTTCGAGCAGCCGGCGAACGTCGTCCCAGCGACGGTCGTCGATGACCGATCTGGCCAGTTGCGCGAAACGGTCCTTCGAATCGCCGACTTCGTAGGCTTCCTGCAATTGGCCGAGCTCCATCAGCACCAGGGCCAGCGACCGCGCGAGCGAATCGCGATAGTACTCCGAATCCTCATCGCCTTTTTCGGCCCGCTCGAGTGCAGTTCGCAACAGGCGCACCGCGTCGTCATAGCGCTCCTGACGCACGGCAACCAGCGCCTCGCGGTATAGGCCGTCCAAGTCGTCCGGAAACTTCTCGCGGTACAGCTCGACTAGCCCGGCGTACTCCTCGTCGGTCAGCGCCAGCGAGTCGTCGTCGTAGGAGTAGAACACATATTCGAATGCGGCTTCTTGATCGGGAACTGCATTCATCGCTTCCACGACCCGGCCGTCGGCGGCCATCGCTTCGACGTAGGAGTTCACGTACTGGCTGCGCTTGTTTTCTTCCGTCTCGGCTTCGAATGCCTGGCGATACAAGTCGGCCGCCTCCGGGTACCGGCCATCGAGAAACATCGCCAGCCCCGCGACGTATCGCGTGCCGGCGGCCTGCGGCGACTTGCGACGCAGGTAGTCGACCAGGAACGAAAGTCCCTGGTAATCGCGGTAGCCGACGGACGCGGCCATGCCGGACGCGGCGGCCACCGGGTCGTCCAACCGCTCCAGCTCGTGCTCGAAGCTGGTTTTTTCGTCCTCCGGCAGCGAGCGAAACAGCTCGGTCAACGCGCTGGTGTCGGCGGGCCGGATACGCAGCAGACTCTTCCACTGCGCGACCGCCTCGTCCTTTCGACCGAGCCGCTCCAGCAGGCTGCCCTTCAACTGCAACAGTTCGGCCGTCGGTCCGACGGCCGATTCGTAGCGCTCGGCGTTGCGCAGCGCTTGGGCGGCGTCTTTCCAGCGCAGGCAATTCATCAAGCCGAAATAGGCGCCGGGCGTGTCGTCGGGTTGCCGAACGTTCTTGTGGCACCGCTCCGCTTCCGATGATTCCCCAAGCGCCATCCAGCGATAGCCGGTCAGCACCCAGCGAAAGTCGTGGAGGTCGGGCGGCGTCGGCTGCGCTTCCGCACTGCGAAGCTTCGCCTTGGCCGCGTCGTAGTCGCCCGCGGTCACCGACGCGTCGGACTCGCCGACCAGCTCGGCCCAACGCCGAAAGCCGTCCATCTGCGGGCTTTGGGCATACTTGATATAAAGACCCCATTCCTTGGATTCGGGCAGCCCCAAATCGAGCCGCTCCCAATCGTAAATCCGCCACGAGTCGCCGTCGCGGGCGATCCAAAACCGCTCTTCCGTCGCGTCCTGTGTTTCGGAGTTCAAACAGTAGGCGTACACGAGGCGCGTGGCCGGCTCGTCGTTCGGGGCGACCACGCCGGCCACGGTGACCTTTTGCCAGTTCGGATCCGGCTCGGCCGACGACTTGATCTCGCCCCGCACCATGCGCTTGTCCAGGAAGTTCCAACCGCGCAGGTTGCCGGTCAGCTCGACGCGCCTCAGCAAGCGGTTGAAATCGACCAGCTCGTGGAACCCGGCCTGGTCCTGCTCGGCGGCAAGCGATTCGAGCCGGCGAAACAGGGCCTCGATCTCTTCGCGCTCGCGCACTTCGGCGGGCGACCAATTGGATTGCAATTCACTCGCCTCAAATTCCTCGAACACGCGAACCGACTCGGCCCGCAGCGACTCGCGATCCCGATGCCACGTCACGGCGACATCCATGCCGCGCATCTGCCCGATCCGGGCAATCGTCGCCAGCGCCGCGAGAACGGCGCTCAGGCTCAAGAAGACGGCGCCGCCGATCAACAGATAGAACAGAATCCG
>CAZHIV010000288.1:0-4788 GCA_964532675.1 uncultured Planctomycetaceae bacterium | reverse complement strand
TGGCGAAAAGCTCGCCGCAACCGCTGTTGAATTTCGGGCAGGATGGCGACGAACTCTGCTTGCCACGTACAATTACATTCTTCACGATCGTTTTCTTTAGGCATTGGGGAAGCTCCTTCGCCGCCCCTGTGCGGGGCGGCTGTTTGAAAAACAACCGCCCGCGCACGCGCGCGAGCCTTACTTGAGTGGGTGGTGCAGCCCGCTGCCGGTTGGGCTACGACTGGCATGCCGTCAGGGCCAGGCAGCTAGAGTTCGCGGGCTCGTTGCGCAGCAGGTCGCGGAGGCCTAAACGGCTTCAAGGAATGATGACGCGTTTCGCATGCCGATTTAGTGGCGGTACAGTTGCATTCTGCGAATGCGCCAACTGGACATCACTCCAAGGCTGCACTTGGATGGCGCGGCGCCTGGTAACGACTTTTTTGTCCGTCTGAATCGACCATGGGGCTGATGAAGACTGGCGTCCCATATGAATCCGCTGCCGCATTCGCAGCGACGCGCAGCGGCTACCAGCGGTGTGCGCCCCTAAAAATGCCAGGGAGCCGAACGCTTGAAACTGTTCAACCTTTAGTGCTCCCGGTAATAACAACTAACCTGCTACGGCAACACAACTTTGCGCACCGACACGGGCCGCGTGTCATAGCGGTATTCATAGAACGCCGGCGGCGGGTTGATCATCGAGCCCGGTTGGTAGTTCAGACTGTAGGCGCCCGCGACCATGCTGCCGACGATCGCCTGGCCTCGCAGGCGCGGCGTATTTTCGAACGTCAGGTTGCCCGATACGGCCACCAGACCGTGAATTTCCGACGGGTAGCTGTCGTTGACTCCGCTTGATGAATTGTCCGTCGAGGCGGCCAACGGGTTATTGAATTCGTAGGGCATTCCGCTGGGGTTGAAGTTGACTCCGTATTCCGATTCATTCAAAACGCGCGGCGTGGAGCGAATCGCGAAGTTGCCGTGGACCATCAGCGCCGGGTATCCGGGCGTGGCGGGCGACATGTGAATCGGACCATTGGCGATCGCCGAACCGACCCCCGGATTAAGCACGACCAACGTCCCCAGGATCCGCGACCGCTCGATGAGCAGCTTCCCGCCGCCGCAATCGATCCAATAGATGCCATTGGGATTCGCGATCGTCGGGCCCAATGCCTGGCCGTACAACAGTCGGCCGGTCACATTTTCATAGACGTGCAAATTGTCGACGTAAAAGCGATAGTCTTTGCCGTTCGTATCGTCGCTGTTCACGACGAGGTACACGTTGGCGGGTTCCTCGGTCCAGGCGGGCGTCGTGATCGTGGCGGTAAGCGTGGTCCATACGTTGGCGAGCCATGAAATGGCCGTAGTGCTGCCGGTTGATTCTATATAAGAACCGTCGACGAACTCGGTCAGCATGAAGACTTTGAACCGGTTCGATTGAAATGTTGATAAGTCAGGATGCACTTCCACGCTGACCTGATAACTCGTGTTGGGCTTCAGCAAGGCCACCTGAAGCCGGTTACCGGCGCCGGCTCTTTTGTTGTTGCGATCGACGCGCAGACATGCGGAGCGACCGGCAAAACTCTGCGGCGCGTTGAAATTCGAGCTTGGCAGGCCGGGCGGATCGTTGTCCCAATAGTCGGCGTTGGTATTGAAACTGGTGTTTCTCGCGAATTCAAACTGATCGGCGGTCGGCAGGCCGATGTAGCTGAGCGTCGTTCCAATGCCGACCCCTGAGTAAGTGGCCATCACCGAGGTCCAGTCGAACGAGCTTTGTTCGGCGATGAGCCCGCCCGCGTTGGCGCTGGCGCGAAGTATGTCCACCGGCTGGCGGCGCGGGTCGACGACGATTTCGCAGCGTTGTTGCGCTCCGCCCTTGAGGCCGATGCCGGTGATGACAACAGGTTCGTCAGCGTCATCGGCCAGAATGGCGTCGATCGGGTCCGCCACATTGACGGTGCAAACGCCGGCTGTCGTTCCGCGGCCGACAAACCAATTTCCGTTGCTGAAATCACCTCGCCAGTTCTCGTTCTGCTTCATGTTCAGCAGTGCTAACTCCACGGCCGCGTCGGCGTTCAGTTGTGCCTGGCGAATGTCGGCGGCGGCGACCAACATACGGTTTTGGATGCGCTGCCCCAATAGCGCGCTAATGCCCAATAGCGCCACGATCAGCGACGTTCCCAGCACGGCAATGTAGACGCCGCCAGTGCGACGTCGGCCTCGTTCCCACGCTCCGCGTGGGAACGCACGACTGCGACGCTCTGCGTCGAATGCGTGGCCACGTCGCCGCAGAGCGGCACGATTTCGCGTTCCCACGCAGAGCGTGGGAACGAGGGTCTTGCATTTTGGATTTTGCATTTTTGCGATCTCTCGATTCATTCGACGTTCGTTCGGATCGCTATCTGGTCGGCGAGCACTTGATCGTCGTATTCGATAATCACTTGAATGAGCTTGGCGCCTTGATCGGTCGCGGGGGTTTGCGACGGATTGCTTGGCACGGCTAGGCGGACCCGGACTCGTTGTCGCCAGCGGGTGCGGTCCGGGATCACCGTGCCGTCGCGATATTGGGGCGGCGATTGGTTCCAATCGTGGTAGTCGTCGACGTCGTCAAACCCGGAGCGGGGCGTAGCGGCTTCGCCCGATTCGCGGCCGAACACGATGGCTTGCGTGGGCTCTTCGTACGGCAATTGGACGATTTCGGCCATCAGCTCGTCGGCCAGCGCGAGCGCGACCGCCCGGTTGCCGATCGACTCCGCCGACCGCGTGGCGGCGCCCAGCGAATTCAGCGCGGCGACCGCCATCATGCCGACGATCATGGTGGAAGCGATGACTTCGATCAGCGACAGCGCGCAGCGGGGCCGCGAGCATGGAGCCTGGAGCCTGGAGCCTGGAGCCTGGACGCTGAGTTCTTGCTCCTTGTCCATTGCCCCCTGCTCCGTGCTTAACGATAAGGTTCTCATCAGTTGGCCACTCTCACATCGATGTAATCGAACTCCGCCTGGCTGGTGTCCTCAAACAACGTGAGAAACCGATTGCTGGTCGAGGTTGGAGCGTAGGTTGGATAACTGTACGTTCCTTGGTCTTCGTCGTTGATGCGGAGATTCACGAGGTTGTCTTGCGGCAGGATGGTGAGCTGAAAGCGGATGGGGTCGCTCGACAAGCGCGACTGGGTAAACAATGGAGTCGTGTTGGCGTCCGAGGATTTTCCGTTGAGCGTGAGCGTTTGCGTGCCGTCCGACTGCAGCTGCACATACACGAGCAACGGCGCGTATTGACCGCCTTGGCGGTCGGCGTTGATCCGCAGCACGGCCCCATTTCCACCGACCGACGTGTTTTGACAGCGAGCATCGATGGTCGTGACGTTGGTGAAGTCGTACAACGGTCGCGTTTCGAGGGCATTCGTCGGACGCCAGACGCCCGCGACGAGTGTCGCTGAGTCGAACGTGCCGCTGGTTTGGGCCCAGTCGGCGAAGCCGTCGCCATTGGCGTCGGTCGCGGCCGGATTCGCGTCGAAGTCGGCGCGCCAGTAGGCGGCCAGCAGTTCGGGCGTGTTGCTCAACGGAATGCTTGAGTCGATGCGCGCGTGAGAGGCTTCGCCCGACTGCAGCATGATGCCGACGTGCGAAACGTAACTGCGCGTGACGTTTACGGATGTGCCGAGAGCCGAGTACGTTCCGTATAACGTGCAGAAAACTTGACGGTCCGGATACAGCGACCACGAAGAGCCGAAATCGCCGCTGCGAAACGCGGTGCGCGCGCCGCTGCTCACCCTGGACGAAAGTGACAGCGAGGATACACTGTCGGGGCGGAAGGCCAACGCGTACTTCCGCGCGAATAGCAGCCCCCTGACCGGGCTCGCGAATATCGCCTCGTTGACATTTGCCGCGGTCAGGCTCACGCGGCCCAGCAGTTGATTGGTGGGTCCGTTGAATTCTCCGGTCTCGCGCAGCTCAACGCTCATCGCGGTGGAATTTCCGACGGAGTAGGTAACGCGAGTCGCGTTCCAGCCCGTTGCGCTCGTCTTATTAGTGCCGCCGACCGACGCAGGAAAATTTTGCGGGTCGATCTGCTGAGCAACCCAGTTTGACGCAGTTAAAGTTTCCGCGGCGGCTATCCCGCTCGTCATGCTTGAGAGCGCTGCCTCGGTCGAGTCAACAGTCGGCTGAAGCGTCGTGACTTTGGAAGTCAGCAAGTAGTCAAACTGGAACTGTCGAACTTTGTCGACAACGATGGCCGGCGTGCCGCCATTTACCGTTTTGTAGAGCGGTTCGTCGACAACGCCGGACCACTCGTATTTGATTCTGTCGGCGGCGCCGTCGGCGTTGCGGTCGGCGACCACAAATTCGAGAATTCGAGACGTCCGTTGAAGAATCAAGGTGGCAAATCGCAGCTCACTGGCCATCGTGTTGACAACTTGTGCCGAAAAGGCACGGCGCTCCGCGGCCGACGGAGTCATTGCCACCTGTCGGGCGATCATCATGACGGACGCCAAACCGCCCAGCAGAAACGAGCTGGCGACCATCGCCGCGACAAGCTCCATGAGGGTGTGGCCGTATTGTCGGCGTCGTGTGTGGACGAATTGGTGCATGCGCGCGACCCTGTCGTTTAGATGCCGTCAACCGCAGCCACGTTGCCGCGCGCGTGACTGCTCGTGATCGTGACTTCGCCTGTCACGCCGTCAAGCGTCACTGTGCATCGATGTCCCTGTGAAGTAAGCACCACAGTGCCGCCGCTGGAGGGTGTGCCGTAGCCGTCGAAGAAAACTGCTTGGGTGTCATTGAAATTGGCGGTGACTTTGCTCAACTCGTAGGGAGC
>CAZHIV010000287.1:0-4048 GCA_964532675.1 uncultured Planctomycetaceae bacterium | reverse complement strand
TCTCGTTGATGGCCTGCCAGCCGCGGATGCTGGAGCCGTCGAAGCCGAGGCCGTCCTCGAAGACTTCCTCCTCGAGCTTGGAGACGGGGATAGTAAAGTGCTGCCAGAGTCCGGGGAAGTCCATGAACCGCAGATCGATCGCCTTGATGTCGCGCTCGCGGCACATCGCCAGGACTGTTTGAGGAGTCATAGCCATAATTCGAAGTCTCCAATTCCAGAAGAAAAAGAAACGATGTGGAGTTCCGCGGCAAGCGGACACGTATTGTAGCCGGCCCGTTGGAGGCCGGTCGAGAGACGGGCCCAACAAAAAAGCGGCCAGCCGCACGCCGAGGATTCGACTGCGGTGACCGCCTGGAACTTGCCATGATATCCGATCCGTTGCGGCGTGCAAGAAGGTGCCGGGGAGAAATTGGGGCAAAATCTCGTCCCCGAGGCAGCCGGCGACCCGTTGGGGTCGCGGCGAACCAGGGCGGGTTATCGCGTCGGAAGGGTGGGATAATAGCCGCGACCCCAACGGGTCGCCGGAGGGCGCACCATGCCCTGCTACCTTTTCACCTATCACGCCCATGGTAGCTGGATGCCCGACAACCCCCGCGGCTACGTGCGGCGGGGCGCGGGGATCCTAGCGCCGGACAAGGTGATGGCGGCGCGGTATCGGGGGAAATTGGCTGAGGGTGCCGTTTCGTTCGATGCCAGAGTGCAGCACCGTCTGATTGAGGAGGCGCTTGTCGCTGCGGCACATCAGCAGTTGCGCTGCCATTTTCTCGCCACGGAATCGACTCATCTGCATGCGCTCGTTAGTTGGAGGATCGATCGCGACTGGCAGACTGTGCGCGCCAAGCTGCGAGAATCGTTGACGAGGCGATTGAATCGCGAACTCGAAAAGAGAGCGTGGTTTTCAAAGAGTCCAAGCCGGAAGCGCGTTACGGATCGGCGGCACTTCGACTATTTAATGGAAGTATACTTGCCGCGGCACTCGGGACTGAAGTGGAGCGAAGAGCGGGGCGTTTTTCAGTGATTGCGCACAGCGCCGGCGACCCGTTGGGGTCGCGGCTATGCAACACCGGAAAACTTGATGCATGGTATTCGCCGCGACCCCGAACGGGTCGCCGGCCTGGATAGAACGGCTATCAGCCCGTCGGCTGCAGCTCGCGCTCGGCTTTGGGGGCGATCAGCCGAAGCTGGACGATGCGGTCGTCCGCCTGGGTGGGAACGCCGTTCACCACGGAGCCGATGATGCGAATGCCGACGCCGCGCAACAGCTCGGCCGCCTGGTTGATCTTGGGCATCTGGCTATGGTCGCGGCGGACCGAGAGGATGGCGCCGTCGCTGTACTGGCCGAAGATCAAGGCGTCCGACATGCCGAGCACCGGAGCGCCGTCGATGATAATGAAATCGTACTCGCCGCGGAGCTTGTCGAAGACCGGCTGCATCTGCTCGGTGGCCAGGGCATGGATGGCGTCGACGTCGCAATAGCCGGCGGTGAGCAGCCAGAGCCCTTCGGCGTGGGTGGGCCGGATGACATCGGCCACATCGACTTCGGCCCGCAAGACCTCGCACAGTCCGTCTTCGAGCGGCACGTCGAACAAGGCGTGCAGCGCGGGGCGACGGAGGTCGCCGTCGATGAGCAGCGTGCGGCGGCCGGCGCGGGCCAGGCTGGCGGCCAACTGGCTGGCGACGGTGGTTCGTCCCTCCATCGTGGCCGCGCTGGTGACCAGCACGACCTGGCGGCGATGGGCGGTCGAATCGTGCATGAGGATGGTCCGCACCCCGTCGATACTCTCGGTGAGCTGGGCGACGATCGGATGGCTGGGGTCGAGCGCCTGGCGGGAGGCGAGCGAGGGCAACGTGCCGACGACGCGAATGCCGAGCCCTTCATCGACCTGGTCGGGGCCGTTGAGCCGGCGATTGCGAAACTCGAGGTAGCCGATGCCGAAGCAGGTCAGGACGAAAGCGCCGAGGCCGCCCACGGCGGCAATGGTGACTTGTTGTGCCCGGTTCATGCCCTTTCTGGAAACGGCGCGCTGAATCTGGCGAATCTGCTCGGGCGCGTTGGCCTCGATGTCGAGGCTTTCGAGCTTGATGCTCATGTCGTTGGCGATCTGCTCAAGCTGATCGAGCTGTCGTTCGCGGGTGTCCAGATCGACGGACTTCTCGATCCGGCCGGCTAGTTCTTCCTTCTTCGCATCGAACGCAGTGCCGACGCCGGCGAGCTGGGACCGGAGCGAACCCAGCTGCGTGGAGAACTCCTTTGTTAGTTGCTGGAGGCCGGAGTCGGGCTTGCTCTTCTTGTTGCGTTCGACCTGGGCCTTGACGCTCGCCCGGTATTGGGCGATTTGATTTTGATATTGGGCTGCCTTCCGTTCGATCGAGGCGGTGGCGCGGGAGCGCTTTCCGCTGGTCTGGGCCATTTGCATTTGGAGGAAGGCAAGCTGTTGCTGCAGCGCGGCCATCGCGGGGTCGGCGGCCAGGATCTGCTCGACCTGCATATCGATGAGCTGCGGATCCTGGTACCGGCTCTTCATGATGGCGTAATCGGTTTGCAGGCGGTACATTTGGCTTTCCAGATCGGTACGCCGCTTCTGGAGGCCGCCGATATCGGAAAGCAAGAGGTTGGTCTCGGCATCGCCTTCCGTGGCCTGAGGCCGACCCGACTCCTTGGCGATGGCGATGAACTCGTCCCACTTCCGCTCGATTTCCTTGTTCACTCCTTCCAGGCTGCGGGCCAGGAGGTCGCGGGTGGTCAGCCGCCGCTGCTTTTCTTCGTAGATGACCTCGTCGCGATAGGCCTTGGCGACGGCGTCGACGAGCCGCACCAGGTCTTCCGGCGGGGAACCGCCGAGCGAGATGCTCAGAATCTCGCCTTGCTGCGGGAAGTCGACGCGCAAGTTTTCCTGCAGCCATTCGACCGGATCGCCCTTGCCGGCGAAAATGCTGAGACTGGAAATGCCCGGATCGCGGATCGCGGAATTCAGGACGAAGTAGCTATTCAATAACGCGAGCTGGGTTTTCTTGAGAATATCGAAGTTCTGGCTCTGCCGGTTGACGTCAAACGCGATCGACTGCTGCTCGTTCGAAACCTGGAACAGGGCGGTCGCGGACGAGGACTCCGGAAACTGGAAAAACAGCACCAACCCGGCGGCACCGGCCACGACAATTCCAATGCAGATGGCCAGCAGCCAGCGGCGGCGAAGGGCGTGGAGAAAGGTGTTGGCGTCCATGCCGCCGCGGAGCACGTCCGGCGCAGCGGCGGGCTGCGGCGCGGGGTATGCCAAGGCGGTGGAGGGCGCGCCATTGGTGTGAACAACCAGGGCGTCGCCGGAGGGATGCGCGCCGCCGATCATGGCATGCTGTGAATCGGAAGTCGGTGTCGAAGAGTCGTCGTCGCGATACATGATGAAAACGTTCTTTAGTGGTTAGAACCGGCACAAATAGCAAATCGGGCGAGGGCGAGTTTTGTCGGGCGGACCAACCGCAAGTCGCAAGCCAAACGGGCGGCGGCCGAGTCGAACCAAGCTAAGGTGCGATCCGTGAAGCACTTGCGGATCGGCCGCCGTGCGGGGCTGGCCGAAGCCAGGACGAGTTTTTTCAACGCCTGTTGCCATTTTTCAACAAAACCAACCGCGGTTGCCGTCAGCGGGCAGGGATCAGCGGGCAGGGATCGGACTCGCGCCCCGAGCCCCGCCGACTCGGAGCCGCACGCTGTCGACCGGCACCGTGAGCCGTTCGAGAATTTGCAGTTCCAGCCACAAAAAGCCGAGCGCCAGGGGCATCATGAAGTAGCCGGCCCAGTCGTGGCCCAGCTTCTGGGCGAAGTTGTTTTCCGGTCCGACCGCCCAGTACAGCAGGCCGGTGACGGTTATACGAATAATATTCACCAAGAGGGCAATTGGAATGGCGCTGAGAAGGATGACGAATTTGTCCCACCAGGGACGCTCGACGAGGAACACCATGGCGACGGCCATGGCGCCGAAGATGGTGGCCATCCGCAGGCCGCTGCAGGCATCGGCGATGTTCAGGTCGGAGCCTGGAATGCTGATGAGATTGC
>CAZHIV010000286.1:0-21784 GCA_964532675.1 uncultured Planctomycetaceae bacterium | reverse complement strand
TTTGTTGCGCGAACGGAAGAACTTGGTCGAGCATCCATCGATTCCTTATAGTAGGTAGAGACTGCAACTACGACAAACAATGGAAGGGACTTAGCCGCGATCCCAACGGGTCGCCGGGACGACGGTCGACGCTTATTTCGGCGACCCATTTGGGTCGCGGCTATTGGGAGATGGTAACTGCTCCGGGTCGCGGCGCAAACGGTCGGCCAGCGCCAAGGCCTCCTCGCGGGTATGGATTTCGCCTTCCAACTGCGCATCCCGGATTCTTTCGAGCAGGGCCGAGAATTGAGGACCGGGCTCCAGCCCGTGGCGGATCAGGTCGGAGCCATCGACCAGCGGCGGCGGATTGAGCCGCTCGGGCGGCCAGGCCAGTCGTTCGCGGCAGATGGCGAGGGCGGGGTCGTCCGGCCCGGCAATTACCTCGTAGAGCGCGAGAAGCTCCGCGGCGCCATCGTGAACAAGGATCCTCTGGAGCTGCGGCCACGGCGTTTCGTGAGATCGAGCGACGACGGGCAATTGATGCAGGAGCCAAGCGGCACGGTCGGCCTCCTTGTTGGTATAGCGGAGGCGGCGGGCGAGAGTGTGAACGGGGAGTGGGGTGCTTGGAGCGGGAAGCTCGGTCTCGGTGTTTGCTGCTCCGTACCAAGTGCTCAACAGCGCCGCCAGCGCCACTGGTAGCGATGGCTCTCGCAGCGCCGCGACGCGCCGCTTGGCTTCGCTAAAGGCCTTCTCCCGCAGACTGGCTAATTCGGGCAGCACGTGGGCCAGAAGTTTCGTCTCGCGCAGCAATTCAAGCCCGCGCGCCCGGTTTGGATCCAGCAGCACGCGGCGGATCTCCATGCCGATCCGCTCGGCGCTCACCGTGATGATGTCGGCGGCCATGTCTTGAATGGCGTGGAGCGTGGCGGGCTCGATCTCGAAATCGAACGCGGCCGCGAACCGTACCGCGCGCAGCATGCGAAGCTTATCTTCACTCAGGCGCAAGCGGGGGTCGCCGATCGCGCGGACGATGCGGCGCTCGATGTCCTGCCGGCCGGCGACGTAGTCGACGACTTCACCGGCGACGGGGTCGAAGAACAGGCCGTTGATCGTGAAGTCGCGGCGCGCCGCGTCGTGCCGGGCGTCGGTAAAGCGGACGCTGTCCGGGTGCCGGCCATCGCTGTAGGCCGCGTCGCTGCGGAACGTGGCGACTTCGATCTGGCCTGCGGCCCGCGGGCCCAGGACCGTCACCACGCCGAAGGCGGCGCCGATCGTGAGCGTGCGGCGACGGCCGAAGAGGTCGCGGATCTGATCGGGCGTTGCGCTGGTGGCGACGTCATAGTCCTTCGGCGCGAGGCCGAGCAGCTCGTCGCGCACGCAGCCGCCGGCCCAAAGGGCTTCGAAGCCGGCGGCGCGGAGCTGCTGGACGATTTCGTGGGCGAACTCGCGTTGGCGTGCGGGGTCGGGCATGATCAGAAGATCTCACGCAAAGTCGCGAAGCCGCAAAGAGCGGGAAGATGTTGTTTTTGAACCACGAAGAACACAAAGAGCACGAAGGGGGAAGCATCTCTGTCGACTAGCCCAAAATCAAACTTTGTGTTCTTCGTGTCCTTTGTGGTTAATTCTTGTCTCATTCAGTAGTTGCGTGATTGCTCGGTTGACCATGTCCACCGCGCGGCGGCGGGCCTCATCGTTCCAGGGGAGAATGTGCTCCGTGCCGGGGCGCAGGAAGTGGAGCACGAGCTCGACCGGCGGCTGGCCCAGCGCCCGCTCGGCGGCGAGCGCGTACACGTACAGTTGCATCTCGTAGTGCTGGGCGACGCGGGGCACGTCGGCGGGTGCGACGTGATTCGTCTTGTAATCGGCCAGTCGCCACTGGCCGGCGGCGTCTTGATAGAGGCAATCGATGTAGCCGCGCAGGTGGGTTGCATTGCCGTTGGTTTCCCCGGGCGGCCAGGCGAGGAGGAACTCGACTTCGCGATGCACGGCCGCCGCTTCCGCCAGCCGGCTGCCGGGGGGCGACGCGATGAACCGCGCGATCAGTTCGCCGGCCGCTCGGGCCGCTTCGTCCGCATTCAATACGACATGCAGCGGGGCCAGATGTTCGCACCATTCGGCGATCGCCTGCTCGTCGTCGCGCGGGTCGAGGTTGGCTAGCACGTCGTGCACGAGCGAGCCGAAGCCGCGCGGCTCGAGCGATACCTCAACGGGCGGCGAGCCGCCGGGCTTGTCCCGGCGGGATGAGCCAATTTCCCGGCGGGGTGAACCCGCCGGCTCGCGGGAATCGTCCCGGCGGGGTGAAACCGGCGGCTCGTGGGAGTCGTCTTGGCGGGGTGAAACCGGCGGCTCGTGGGGATCGTCGGAGAGCCCGAACGGCCTCAAATCGCCTGACAATCGCGAGACGGTGAACGTGCGTCGGGCCGCGTGGTCGACGGCGATCGGCTCCGCCTCGCGGGGAACGATGCCGGCGCCCTCGGCGGCCAGCCGCTGCGCGTCGTCGAGCAGCTTTGCCAGGTCGGGGCCGCGCGACTTGCCGGATGGTTTGTAGTCGCAGTCGGGATCTGTCGTCACCCGCACGCGCGGGGTTTCGAACCCACGAGGCAAGCGGGCCAGCAGTTCGCCGTCGGCCAGGTCGAACCGCTCGGCGAGCTGCTTCATCCAGTCGCTCCGCGGCTTGTCGAATGCCTCAAGGCTGCTGGAAAAAATGAGATAATCCGACGCGCGGGTCGTCGCGACGTACAGCATGCGTTTGCGTTCTTCGAGCTCCTCGGCGCGCTCGGCGGCGGCGAACAGGCTCATGCCGGTGGCGACTTTTTTCAGGTCGTCGTCGGCCGGCGCCGGGACCAGCGGCCCGAGCTCGGCGTGCAGCGCAGCGGGCGGCGCGGAGAGCAGCGGCGGGCGGTCGAGATCCGGGACGATGACGAGCGGAAACTCCAGGCCCTTGGCGTGATGGATCGTCATCAGCCGGATCACGTCGGCGGCTTCCGGCAGCGTGGCGGCGAGCGGTTCCTTCGGGTCGCGGGCGATGAACTGGCCGAGCTGCGTGATGAAACCGTCCAGATCGACGGCACCCTCGTCGGCGGCGCGGGCCCGCTCGATGAGCTTGTGCAGGTTGGCAAGCTTGCGTTGGCCGAGGAACTCGGTGAGCAGCACGGCGTCGTAGCCGGTGCGATCGAGCGCTTCGCCCAGCAGCGCGGCGATCGGCAGGCTGTCCTTCACCGAGCGGAGACGGCGGATCGTGGCGGCGGCGGCGGCGACTTTCGCCCGCTCTTCGGCAGCAAGCTGCGGCGGCAGCCGGTCGGCGACGAGGCCCTCGTTGACGCTGCCGGCGGAGTCGACGAGCCAGAACAGCGCCTCATCTTCGAGCGCAAAGAAGGGGCTGCGCAGCACACCGGCCAGGCTCACCTCGTCGGCCGTGCTGGCCACCGCGCGGAGCAGGTTGAGCACGTCGTAGATTTCCTGCTGGGCGAAGAAGGCGTGGCCGCCGACGAGGTAGTAATCGAGGCCGTACTCGCGAAGCGCTGCTTCGTAAACCTGCACATCGCTCAGCGCGCGGAACAGGATGGCGACATCGGCGAGCTGGAGCCGGCGCGGCTCGCCGGTTCGCTTGTCGACCACGGGCCGCGCGGAGGTCTCGTCGTCGACGAGCGCGCGGATGCGGCGGGCGATCGCGCGGGCCTCCTGGCGGCGGGCTTCCAATGCGGAACCGGGGAGGCGGCGGTTGTTCTTCTCCGGCGCGATCGTCCACAGGAATTCGACCGCCGGCTGTTCGGTGGTTTGCGCCCGGTCGGCGCGGAGCGGCTCGTACTCGTGCCCATCGCCGGTAAAGGCGTCGCAGAACAGCGCGTTAACGAAATGCAAAATGGCCGGCTGGCTGCGGAAGTTCACCGTCAGCGGCAGCCGGCCTGCTTCCTTGACCTGCGCGCGCAGGTCGCGGAACACTTTCGGCTCGGCGCCGCGGAAGCGATAGATGGATTGCTTGAAATCGCCGACGAAGAACAGCCGGCCGGCGTCGAAGCCCGGCCCGCAGAGCGCTTTCACAAGATCGACCTGCAACTGGTCGGTGTCCTGGAACTCGTCGACCAAGAGCAGCCGCAGGTCGTCGGCGAGCTGGTCGCGCAGGGCGGTGTGGTCGGGATGGGAAATCAGGGCGTAGGCGGCGGAGAGCAAGTCGTCGAAGTCGAGCGCGCCGCGGGCCCGCTTTCGTTCCTCGTATTTGTCGGCGACCTTGGCCGTGAGATGGAGCAGCGCCAGGCCGAGCCGGGCCGTTTCCACCGCGGCTACTGCGTCGAAGGGCTGCGGCGTATGGGCATCGATGACTTTGCGAAGCGTGGTACAGGCGTTCTTGTAGCCGTCGTAATCCTCCGCCGAGCGCCATTCCTTGGCGGCGCAGAGGCCTTGTACGCGGGCGTTGTCGCGAAGCGTTTGCAGCTCGGCGGCGGTGATCGAGCCGTTCGTGACGCGCGGCAATAGCTCGAGGAGTGCAGCGCGGGCTTCGACGAACTTGGGTTTCATCCCGGCCGGGTCGACGCCGTCGAGCATCGCGATAAACTCATCGAGCGGCGCTTCGCCGGCGATGAAACGGACGGCCAATGGAATGGCGTGCTGCCGGTGATAGGTTTGCCAGGCGGCGACGACGGCGTCCGGGTCGGCGTCAGGCCACTTTTCGAAGACTGGGTTTTGCCGAGCGGCGAGCAGTGCGGCGATTTGTTGTTTGAGGCGCGCCAAGCCGAAAGCGGCAGCCAGATCGAGTGTGTCGCAATCGAGCTCGGCAAGCTGGTAGCGCAGCACGTCGTCGATCGCGTCGTATTGCAGCAGGTCGGCTTCGGTCTGGTCGAGGACGGCGAAAGTGGGGTCCAAGTCGGCCGCGGCCGCGTGGGCGCGGAGCAGCGAAGCGCAGAAGGCGTGGATCGTGCTCACCCGCGCCGAGTCGATCTCGCGCAGCAGGCGCAGCCAGTGTTCGTGTTCTTCGCCGGTTGCGGCGGCGGTGAGCCGATCGTAGCAAGCATTCCGTATGCGGGACCGCATCTCGCGGGCGGCCGCGTCGGTAAACGTGATGGCCACCAGCTGGCCGAGGCGCGGGGGCCGGTGGCCGTCCACCGTCGGCGCGAGGTGGGACAGGTACCGCTCGGTAAGGACGTGGGTCTTGCCGCAGCCCGCGCCGGCGGAGAGGGCGACCGACACATCGCGGGCGGCGATGGCCTTGTGTTGCTCGGCGGTGAGGGCGTGTGCGGGCATAAACTGGGATTTGCGGAATGCGAATTAGCCGCGACCCAACGGGTCGCCGGCGGGCGCTAAGCCGCAAGCGGCCGTTACGTCTTCTCCTCGGTCTCGGGGGGCCAGGTTTTTTGGAGGCTGCGGATCTGGGCGACGCGGCAAACGGTGTGGAACTCGCAGTAGCTGGTGCATTTGTCGTCGCGGCTGGCGACGGGAAATTCGCCGCCGCGAATGCCGTCCACGAACCGGCGCACCAGGCGGCGGACCGTGGCCTGCACGTTCTTCCAGCGGTCGGCGTTGTCGTTCTCCACGCTCTCTGCCACGACGGCGAGCGCGCCTTTGGCGTCGAAGCCGCCGGCCATGCTCCAGTATCCGGCGGCCAGCGGCGTGGCGTCGCCGCCGAAGACCAGCATCTGCGCGGCTTCGACGTAGATCGGCAACTGCAAGCGCTCGCCCGATTCGATGTGCTCCCTCTTCAGGCTCGTTTTTTTGCCCGACTTGTAGTCGATCACGCTGAAGAACGTCTTGCCGCCGATGGTGCAGGCGTCGATGCGGTCGATCTGGCCGGTGATTCGGATCTTCTCGCCGTCGACGTCGAGGATGAACGCGTCGGGCGTGGAACGGGGGTCGTGATCGGTATCGCCGGCCCGCGGCGGGCCGAAGCGGAACTCGAAGTGGCTCGGCGCGAGCGGTTGGCCGAGCTGCGTGTACGCCCCGGCGTATTTCCGGTGGTGGTCGAAATGGCTTTCCGCCCACTTGCGGATCTGGCGGCGGTCGAGCTCGAGCAGCGCCATATCCATGCCGCCGCGGGGCGAGGCGGCGATCCGTTCGTCGATCACTTGAAGCAGCTGGCTGAGGAATGCGGCCGATTCATCCTCGGCAACGTGTGATTGATCGGCCCGGACCTCCGGCCACCGGCGGTGGAAGGCAGCAAGCACATCGTGCAGGCGGCTGCCGCGGCGCGCGAAATCGGTTTCCAGCACCAGGTCGCCCAGCGGCTCCAGGCCGAGCACTTCCTCTTGGAAGAATTTGTACGGGCAGGCCGCGTAGGTTTCCCATTGGCTGGGGCTCCACAGGTGCTGCGGTCCGAACCGCTCGGCGAGGCGGTCGGCGACCGCGCCGCCGGCCAGCAGGCCTTCGGCTGGACCAAAGGAATCGCCCCGGGCGCGGGCGTGGACGATGCGGATGCCGGCTTCGAGCGAATCGGCGAGCTGCTTGTTCGATTCATTCGATAGCAGCCCGGCCAGCGACCGGCGGTCGCCCTCGAGCGCCTTGGCAACGGCGCTGATGCGCCAGTCGGCGAGGCTGAAGGCGCTGGCGTCGCGGGGCACGGGGGAGAGGTGGGGCGCAGTGCGGCGCACTCGCTGCATGCCTGCTTCGCCGAGCAACCGCCGGATTTCGAGCACGTACGGGCTGGGCGGCAGCGTTTGGCCCTTATCGTCCAGCGCGGGGTAGCTGAGGGTGAGCGACTCCTCGGCGCGGCTCAGCATCTCGTAAAACAGGAGCATCTCGTCGTGCGCGCGGGTGGGAAGGGCTGCGTCTGCGGCGGCCAGCTCCTGATCGGCGACGCGCACCGCGAAGCGATAGTCGGCCTCGGTGGCCAGCCGGCCCGCGCGCTCCGCCATGGGAAATGCCTGCTCACTCATGCCCGCCAGATACACGTGGCGGGCTTCAATATTGCGCGCGGCCGGCGCCGAAATGATCTGCACCCGGCCCACGTCGTCGTACTCGCGCGGCAGCGACTCGTGCGTGGCCACGTCGACCAACGCCCTGATCAGCTCGCGGCGCGACCATTGGCGCGGCGGCTGGCCGAGCCACGCGTCGAGCCGTTCCAGCGAGGCGAAGTGCCGCTCGATCAATTGCCAGGCGGTGAAGTCGACCGCGTCCACGAACGGCGACAGGCCCAGCGCGGCGGCACTCCGGCCGAGCGATTCGCACCATTCGCTGGGCGTCGCGGATTTCGGAAGCTGGTCGAGAGCGGCGGCTAAGTGGTTGAGGGCCGGCTTGGCGGCTTGAGCTTTGGCAGCGCGCCTGGCCGCGTAGTCGCCGGGTGCGTCCGATTCGCCGGCGAGCCCTTCGACGCGCTCCAGCAGCTTGGCGCGTCCGTCGGCAATTTGCAGATCGCGCACGAGCCAATCGGCCGCCTGCCGCGCGCGTTCGTCGATTGCCGCGAGCGAGTTGTTCGTGATCACCGACACGACCCGGCGAAAAGGCCAATCCTCGGCATCCAGCCGCAGCAGGGCAACCAGCGACCGCACGGCCGGCGCCGTGATGAGCGAAGGATAGCTATCCAACGCGTAGGGGATGCCGAAGCGGTCGAACACCGCCCGCACCCGCGGCGCGACCTCGGCCAGCGAGCGAAACACGACCGCGATGTCGCCCGGCCTGGCCGATTCGTTCACAAGCCGGCGCTTGATCCGGCGAGCGATTTCGCTGAGCTCGTCTTCGGGGCCGGCGGCTTCGATGAGCTCCACTCGTTCGAGTGAATCACAGACGTCGGACGATGGCGGGGAAATTTTGCCGGGGTGATGAAAAATGTTCTGGGCGAGGTAATCGACGGCCGGCCAGGCCGACGGTCGCGGGGCGAAGCGGCGCAGCTCGAGCCGCGGGTGGCGACGCCGCAACTCGGCGAGCGTGGCGGCCGCTTTGGCGAACAGGTCGGGCCGCTCCGCGGACCGGTCGCTTAAGCGGCCAGAACCGGTTTCAAAACCCTCTCCCTTTGGGAGAGGGCAGGGTGAGGGTACATCGGTGACTGGTGAGTCGCCCTCACCCCGGCCCTCTCCCAGAGGGAGAGGGGGAGTTTCGAAACTGGTTCGAGTCCCACGCGAGGACGCCGCGTCGTCCGGGCGGCCGTCGTCGGGCAGCGAGACGAGCAGTTCCTTGCCGCGCTCGGCGAGCAGGCGGAGCAGGTCGTGCTGCGTACGGGTGAAATCGGTGAAGCCGTCGACAACGACGAGCTGAAGATCTTTGAATTGCTCCGGATTGGCGGCGAGCGCATCGCGCGCCGCGCCGTGGGCGAAGTCGGTGTCGACGAGGCGGTGCTCGGTCAACTGGGCTATGTATTCGGAGTAGAGATGGGCCAGCTCGGCGTATTGCCGGGCGTCGCCGTGCGGGGGCCCCGCTTTGCGATAGTCGGCCGGCGAGATATCGCGGCGGGCCAGCTCTTGAACGTGCTCGGCCAAGAGGTCGATGAAGCCGGCCCGGTCGGCCGCCGCGGCGAAGAGGCTCAAGCGACCAGCGCCCGCCGCGGTGTGTACGACCCGCCGCAGCAATTCCCGCTGCTGCAGCCGGGAGAGCGGGCGACGCCGCGGTCGCGTGGCGGCGAGGATCGACCGGGTCAACTGATCGAACGTGACGACGCCGGGAGACAGGCAGGCATCGAGTCCGTCGGCCAGCAATCGGCTGCGGACGGCATTGGCCGTGCGGGCGTTTGGGGCAAGCCACAGCGAGCGCTGGCCCCGCTGGCGGAGAACGTCGCGGTACCGGCTCACGAGCTCATGGGTTTTGCCAGAGCGGGCCGGGCCGAGATAAACGACGATTTTCGTAGACACGCGCTCGCGCCGGGCAAAGACGAGGACTGCAATAAATGGGGCATGGAGGATTGTACGCGAAACCGCTCCTCTTCGAATTCTGCGGCTGTAAGTCGGGGGGAGTCAAGGACCTTCGACTCCGTAAACGGTATAAGGAAATTTGACCTGTAGGGAACGGCCTCCGTGCCGTTCCGCCGATTTGCACAAAGGCACGGAACGCCGCGGAGGGCGTTCCCTACAGTAGAATCGTCGACCCCGGCGGCTCCGAGTCGGTTGACAGCACCACGTCGTATCGAATACACTTTGTAGATACGTTGGGGTAGGCCCCGCGCCGCGGGGAATGCCGGAACGAGTCGGAGGCAGATGGCGGCGGAGCAGTTCTTGAAGTGGCTTATCGCGCGGTGCGGTCGATTCCGACCGTGGAGCGGTCGATCCGTGCAGAGAAGGATTGGTCCGCCTGGCGCACGAAATTTTTAGAAGAGGCGTCGGCTACGTAAGGCCGGCGATCTATGCTTCATCCTCATTTGTTTTTTCATTTTTTTCCCAGGAGGTCCACTATGGATGCGAAGAGCAATCCGAGGCGAGGTTTTACCCTCGTCGAGCTGCTGGTCGTGATCGCGATCATCGGCATCCTGGTAGCGCTACTGCTACCGGCCATCCAGGCTGCCCGCGAAGCGGCCCGGCGTAACTCGTGCTTGAACAACTTCAAGCAGCTTCTCATTGCGTTGCAGAACCACCACGACACCAAGGACGGGTTCCCGCTGGCCTCCACGGCCCCGATGATGACGGGCGGCACCGCGACCAAATACGGCGTCTTGGGTACCGCGGCGCAGCAGTGGAACGCAGGGCAAACTGGCGACGGTTATAGCTGGATCGTGCAGATCCTGCCGTTCATGGAAGAGACCGTGCTGTGGGACAAGCTCAACCAAACGATCGGCACCGGAGGGTCGCCGACTCGCTTCGGTAAGCTCCGCGACGCCGCATTTGAAAAAGGCGCCAAGGCTGCGACGCAAAATCCGGGGTTGGCCCCCAACGCGACGACCAATCCCTATATCATGGCGACGAAGATCAGCACGGTCGTTTGCCCGAGCTTTCCGGGCGAGGAGGACGTGCCGCGCCAGAATTTCCCGACCTTAAACGCAACGGGCGGCACCGATCGGCTCGGCACCGGTAATTACGTCGCTCTGGTCTCGACGCACTACCGGACCAGCATTGCAAGTGAAGGTGTGGAAAGCGGCTTGCCATCGACCACCGCTGTTGGCGGCGGCAGCACGAAGCACTGCGGCACCGCGGACACGAGCGCGCACTGCGGCAACGGTGGGTTGGTGTTTCCAAAGCAGTCCGCCACGACGGTCACCAGGAACGGACTGGGCATGAATAGCCTGTCGGACGGCACGTCGAAGGTGGCCCTCATCACCGAAAGCCGCGAGGAAGTCCACACGTCGTGGTATAGCGGTTTGACGTCGTACGTCGTCGGCGCCTGGCCGCAGGGCACGGCGCCAGCTGGAATCCAGCCCGCGACCGCTGGGCCCTTCTACTGGAATTGCACCGGCGGCTGCGATACGGCCCTCAACAAGGGCGACACCAAGGGCGACACCACGAAGATTTACCAGGTGCCCAGCCAGCACGGTGGCACCCCGGCCAACCGGGTCTGGGGCCCCAGCAGCCGGCACCCGGGCGTCGTGATCCACGGCTATGCGGACTCGCATTCGTCCACGGTCGCGGAAGGCGTCGACAAGAACGTGTACCTGTATATGATCACCCGCGCCGGCCGCGAAGTGTCCAGGAACCAATAGCGCGCTCGGCGCGATTTGAAGTGGTCGTTTTCATTTGATCGTTATTATGACCGCCGCGGCAGGCCTACCTGCCGCGGCGGTTTTTTCGTTGGCTTCGGTGCATAAACGGTGAGCGAGCAGGCTCGTCTGGGCCGGTTAGCCGGACCGCTATGCGGGCCGGACCGGAGGGCGTAGCCCTCCGGCTGTACCTCCGTAGCTGGATTCGCAAGAATTCAGCAAGAACCTGAAGTTTTGCAACTTCAGCTACGGTTTGGTAACGCGTTCTAGACACACTTGGTTAGGGCTTCGCGGGCAGGTTGACCGGATGGTACAATTACCCGTTCGCCGCCGTGGCGGAATTGGCAGACGCGCATGGTTCAGGTCCATGTCCACGCAAGTGGGTGGGGGTTCAACTCCCTCCGGCGGCACTCTTCGATTTCGGATTTCGGATTTCGGATTGACCAATGGCGGCCGGGTTCTCTCATAATCCGCAATCCGCAATCCGCAATCCGCAATTTCTCCACGATCGGCGGGTCTACGTCGCCGGGCACCGGGGGATGGTCGGGTCGGCGCTGGTGCGGGCCCTGGGGCCGCTGAATGTGCGGCTGATTGCCCGGTCCTCGGCGGAGCTCGACCTGCGGGACCAGGCAGCGACGTCGGCCTTCTTTCGGGCCGAGCGGCCGCAGGTCGTGCTGTTTGCCGCGGCGCGCGTGGGGGGCATTCAGGCGAATATCAACGCGCCGGCCCAGTTTCTATACGACAACCTCGCGATGGCGACGCAGGCCATCCACGCCGCCTACGAGGCGGGCTGCGAACGGTTCGTGTTTCTGGGGAGCACGTGCGTCTACCCGCGGATGGCGCCGCAGCCGATGCCCGAAACGGCCCTGCTCACCGGCGAGCTGGAGCCGACGAACGAAGGCTACGCGCTGGCGAAGATCGCGGGCCTCAAGCTGTGCCAGTATTATCGGCGGCAGTACGGTGTGTTGTTCCACTCGCTGATGCCGAGCAACGTCTACGGGCCGGGGGACAATTACCACCCGGAGCATGCCCACGTGGCGGCCTCGTTGATCCGGCGAATTCACGAGGCGAAGGAAGCCGGCCAGCCGGCGGTGGAGATCTGGGGCACCGGCCGGCCGCTGCGGGAATTGCTGCACGTAGACGACCTGGCGCGGGCCGTGCTGCACGCGGCGACGATCGATGATCCGCCGGATTGGATGAACGTCGGCTCGGGCGAAGAGGTATCCGTGTTGGAGCTGGCACAGCTGGTGGCGGAGGTCGTCGGCTTTCGCGGCGAAATTCGCACCGACCCCAGCCGCCCCGACGGCACGCCGCGCAAGGCGGCCGATAGCTCGCTATTGCGCTCCACGGGCTGGCAGCCGCAGATCGCCCTGCGCCAGGGATTGAAGCAGACGTACGAGGCGTTTCTCAAGGACCGAGAGCAAGGCCTGTTGCGATCAAGCTGACAAGTTTTAACCACGAAGGGCACGAAGAACACGAAGCGAACGGCAGGTAATCAGATTGCTGAATAAGATCGGAAATGCGGGAGTAGTCCGCAGATTCACGCAGATTAGCGCCGATGTGCAGTATTCGATCCATGACCCACTGCTTAAACAAATCTGCGTAAATCCGCGTCATCTGCGGATAAAAAATATTCTCGCTTTCGACCTGACGACTCATTGTCCCCAATCCTCCTTCGTGTCCTTTGTGTACTTCGTGGTTCATCGTGGTTCATCGTTTTCCTTTGCGCCTTAGCGCCTTTGCGTGAGATCGGTAATTCCAATAAACTTGGCCTTCAATGACATCGCCGTATCCACCGAAGATTGGCAAGCGGGCGCTGGTGACCGGGATCACGGGGCAGGACGGCTCGTACCTGGCGGAGCTGCTGCTCGCCAAGGGGTACGAGGTGTTCGGCATGGTCCGCCGCACGTCGTCGTTCAACACGGGGCGGATCGACCACATCTACCAGGACCCGCACGAGAGCGATGTCCGGCTGCGGCTGGTGTACGGTGACCTTTCCGACGGCTCCTCGGTCGATCAGCTCGTGAAAACGATCCGGCCGGACGAGATTTACAACCTGGCCGCGCAGTCGCACGTGCGGGTAAGCTTCGACATTCCGGAGTACACGTCGAACATCACGGCCCTGGGTTGCGTGCGGCTGCTGGAGGCAATCCGCGAATCGGAGCTGGCCTGCCGGTTCTACCAGGCGTCGTCCTCCGAAATGTACGGCCAAGCGCACGAGACGCCGCAGACGGAGCGCACGCCGTTTTACCCGCGCAACCCGTACGGCTGCGCGAAGGCGTTCGCGTTCTATGCGACGCGGAACTATCGCGAGGCGTACGGCATGTTCGCGGTGAACGGGATCCTGTTCAACCATGAGTCGCCGCGGCGTGGCGAGACGTTCGTGACGCGGAAGATCACGCGCGCCGCGGCGCGGATTCGGGCCGGTTTGCAGGAGTGCCTCTACTTGGGCAACCTGTCGGCGCGGCGCGATTGGGGATTTGCCGGCGACTACGTGGAAGCTATGTGGCTGATGCTGCAGGCCGACGAGCCGGACGACTACGTCATCGCCACCGGCGAGACGCATTCGGTGCGGGAGTTCTGCGAGCTGGCATTCGAGCTCGCGGGAATGCCGCTGGAGTGGCGCGGCAACGGGCTGGAGGAGGTCGGCGTCGACGCGCAAGGGAAGGAGCGGGTGCGCGTCGATCCGCGATACTTCCGTCCCGCGGAAGTCGACGCGCTCCAGGGCGACGCCAGCTACGCGCGAAGCAAGCTGGGTTGGAAACCCACCGTGGGATTCTCCGAGCTGGTGCGGCTGATGGTCGAATCCGACCTCGCACGCACTGGAAGCGGATAGAATACCTCGCGCAAAGACGCTAACGCGCAACAAGCTTCAAATTCACCACTAAGTACACGAAGGACACGAAGTCTTTAGTAGAACCGGTTTCATAACTAGTGGCACCGGCTGCTAGCCGGTGCGGAGGAACTGCAAAACTGCGGCACAGGCCAGCGGCCTGTGCCACTGAGCCGCAAGCATCGATGGTTTTGAAACCGGTTCTAGTTTCTTTGTGACCTTTGTGTCCTTCGTGGTTAATCCGCTCCTTGCGCCTTGGCGCCTTTGCGTGAATTCTCCATGCGTCCCTTTGGCACACGGCTTGCATTGTTCGAAGGCCATGCTCCGATATTTGCCGTGGAAATACGTCGTGCAGCGGGCGGCGCGGGCCTATGGGTTTGCCGACCCGGCCTTGTGGATGGCGCGAATCCGCAATTTCGCCCAGCCGTCGGAGGTGCAGGAGCCGATCGAGCTGGTGCGCGCCGGCGTGCTGTTCCATGCCCGCGGCATCGTCAACGCGCGGGCCATTCAGCACAATCTCGACTGGGTCTGGCCGTACTGGGTCGAGCGGCAGTTTGACGCCGACGACATCTCGTTCATCCCGCGGGCATTCTCGCTCAGCCACATCAATCTCACGCACCGCAACTGGACGGCGGTGGGCCTGCCCGAGCTGGGCATCTATCCGCTTGTCGACCCGCGGGGGCTGGTAACGCCGCTGCACGACGGCTGGTCGATCGACTTCTGGCTGCTCGGCCCAAACAAGAATTCGCTGCTGCCAAGCCGGCTGCACGACGAATCGGTGCGCCAGCAGCTCGTCGTCGATTCGCGGCAAGCGGTGGTCACTTCGTGCTGCGCCGGCGAGCTTGCGATGGAGCAGACTGTCGGCGTCGTCGTGGAGGATGCTCAGCCGGTGCTGAAGATCGACGTGCGTGGGATTAGCGCGGCGGGCGGTTCGCTCGTGGTGGCAATTCGGCCGTACAACCCCGAGGGAGTCCAGTTTATCGACGAACTCGCGGCCCGCGACGCGCGCGACGGCTGGCTCGTCAACTCGCGGACGAATGTGATTGCCGACCGGGCGGCGGATGAGGTGCTGGTGTCGGACTACGCGCGGGGGGACGTCTTCACGGCGTTACAGGAGGAGAGGGGGAGAGAGGGAGAAGGGGAGATTACGGTCGATGACCATCGCTCCCCCTCTCCCCCTCTCCGCGACTCCCACTCGGGCGCCGCCGCGCCGCGCATCCACTGCAAAGTGGGCATGGCGACCGCCGCTTCGATATACCACTTCGACGGGCCGCGGACGGATTTGACGCTTCGCGTGCCGCTCGCCAAGGAGCTGGCGGCGATGGGCGAGCCCAAGCACTTCAACGCGGCGGTCGGCTGGCCACAGATTCGTTCCGAAACGGCCGCGCTGCGGGTGCCCGACGAGCGGCTGCAGTCTTTGTACGAGGCGGCCGTGCAAACGCTCGTGCTGCTCAGCGCGGAGGAGATCGTGCCGGGGCCGTATACCTACCGCCGCTTCTGGTTCCGCGACGCCTGCCTGATGATGAACGCCCTGCTGTCGCTGGGGCTGACGGGGCGATGCCGGCGGGCGATCGAGCGGTTTGGCGAGCGGCAATTGCGGAACGGATACTTCCGGTCGCAAGACGGCGAGTGGGACTCGAACGGCCAGGTCCTGTGGATTGTCGATCGGTATGAAACGCTAAGCGGCAGGCCGCTGGAGCGTGCCTGGTTGGATTCGCTGGCGAAAGCCGTGGAGTGGATCGACGGGAAGCGCACTCAGGCGGCCGACAGTTTGCACGACGGCCTGTTGCCGGCGGGGTTCAGCGCCGAGCACCTGGGGCCGAACGACCATTACTACTGGGACGACTTCTGGGCCGTAGCCGGCTTGGAAGCGGCGGAGCGCACATTTTCACGCGCCGGACGGAAGCCAGACGCCGGCAAGGCGCGGACTCTGGCGGGCCAGATGCGCGCGTCGATCGAGCGGAGCATCGAGCGGATTCCGGCGTCGCGCTCGCAGGGCGGCATTCCCGCGTCGCCTTATCGGCGGATCGACGCCGGGGCGGTCGGCTCGCTGGTGGCCGACTACCCATTGCAGCTTTATCCGCCTGGCGATCCGCGAATCATGACGACCGTCGACGCGCTCGTGCGCGGTTATTTTCACAAGGGCGGGTTCTTTCAGGATATTATTCATTCGGGCATCAACGCCTACTTGACGCTCGACATCGCCCAGACGATGCTGCGCGCCGGGGACGCGCGGTATCGCGATTTGATGGAGACGGTCGCCCGGCTGGCGTCGCCGACTGGCCAGTGGCCCGAGGCCATTCATCCGCAGACGTTGGGCGGCTGCATGGGCGACGGGCAGCACGGCTGGGCCGCGGCGGAATGGGTGATGATGATCCGCAGCCTGTTCGTCCGCGAGGAAGGCGAGCGGCTGGTCGTCGGCAGCGGCCTGTTTGCTGAGTGGTTCGATACGGACGAGGATTTGCTGTTCGGGCCTACTTTGACGCCTTGGGGGCCCGTCACGCTGCGGGTCACGCAGCCTCGTTCGCAGCCGAGACTCGCTATCGACGGGCGATGGCGGGACGGCGCGCCGCCGATTGATGTGGCGATTCCAGGGTTCGTGCCCGTCGCGAACGTGACTGAGGATTCAATTGATTTGAAGCGAGAGTCCGCAGATGTCGCCGATGCGCGCAGATGAAGTATCTTGTCTTCATTGATTCGAACTATCCGCGTCCATCAGTGTCATCTGCGGACAAATAGCAGTTGGTATGGCCATGAAGATCGTCATGTTTACGAATACGTACTTGCCGCACGTGGGCGGAGTGGCCCGCAGCGTGAGCACGTACGAAGAAGAGTTCTGCCGCCGGGGGCACGAGGTGCGGATTGTTGCGCCCCAGTTCGACGGGGCCGAGGAGTCGAGCGGCCGGGTGCTGCGCACGCCGGCCATCCAGCGGTTCAACGGGAGCGATTTCTCGGTCCGCATTCCCGTGCCGGGCCTGCTGGCGGATTTCGTCGACGAGTTCCGGCCCGACTTGCTCCACAGCCATCATCCGTTCCTGCTGGGCGACTCGGCGCTGCGGCTGGCCTGGTCGCGGCGGCTGCCGTTGGTGTTCACCTACCACACGATGTACGAGCAGTACACGCATTACGTGCCCCTGGCGCTGGAAGGCTTCAAGCGGTTCGCGATCCAGATGTCGACGGACTACTGCAACCTGTGCTCGCACGTGATCGCGCCGAGCGAGAGCGTCGCGAAGCTGCTCGCCGAGCGCGGCGTGACGACGCCGGTGACTTCGATACCCACCGGCGTAGACGTGGAGCGCTTCGGCAGCGGAGATGGCGGCCGCTTTCGGCGGCGGTTCGGCATCGATGAATCGGCGCTCGTCGTGGGGCACGTCGGCCGGCTGGCACCGGAGAAGAACCTCGACTTCCTGGCCCGGGCGGTCGGGCGGTTCCTGGCCGAACACCCGGAGGCCGTGTTTCTCGTGGTCGGCGAGGGCAAGTCGCGCGAAGCGATCGAGCGCATTATTCACGGCGCGGCCCGGCCCGAGCAGTTGGTAATGGTCGGCCGGCAACTGGGGCAGGAGCTGGCGGACGCCTACGCGGCCATGGACGTGTTCGCGTTCAGTTCGCAATCGGAAACCCAGGGGATGGTGCTGGCCGAAGCGATGGCGGCGGGTACGCCGGCAGTCGCGCTGGACGGGCCAGGCGTGCGGGAGATCGTGAACGACACGAACGGCCGGTTGCTGCCCGGCGACGCGCCGGAAATGGAATTTGCCCGCGCCCTGGCAGATGTGACCGGCGACCGGGAGCGGCTCGAGGAATTGGGCGAGGGAGCGCAGCGATCGGCCCGCGAGTTCAGCATCGAGAAATGCGCGGATCGCCTGCTGGCGGTCTACGAAGAGCTGGTGCGCGACTTTGCCCCGGAGCGGATGGAGGATCCGACGCCCTGGGACCGGCTGCTGGGGCGGCTGGATATCGAATGGAACCTGCTGGTGGAGAAGACTTCGGCGATAGTGGCGGCGGCGCGGGAGGATGACGCCACGCAGGCGCGGCTGGAGTAGTTTTCGGGTCAACGTTCGCGTCGGCCGCAAGGCCGAATCTACTGCGCGTTGATCCACGCCGATGGGAAGACATCCGGCGTGGCCGCCGGCGCCGACGGATCGATTGGGCTATGCTTCCACCGGCCCTTCGGTGCCGCCGGTGAACTTCTCGTCTTCGGCCTCATGTCCGGTGAGGACTTCGGCGCGGTAGCCGCCGCGCGAGCGGAAGTAGGCGATCAGGACCAGGTAGCAGACGCACATGATCACCGGCAATACGGCGATCTTGGCGAGGGCGTGCTGCTTCGTGGATCGCTCGAGGCCCTTGAGGTCAGCTTGCTGCTCGGTTGTGATGCCGGCCTCCTCGTATTTCATGGTGTTGACGTACTCATAGGGAGCGAACAGGCCCGGCTTGGTTTCGGCGAGCCGCTCGTGAACCTCCGGTGCTTGTTCCATGACGATGCGGTTGAAATCCTGGTCCTGCACGGTTCCGATGGCGGGCAGGCCGATCGTGCCAACGGCGATCATGCCGACGCCGCTGATGGCGTTCAGCAAGAGCGCGCCGCCGCGCGGATAGAGCTCGGAAACCGCGCCGAGCGTGGTCGGCCAGAAGAACGTTTTGCCCACACCGTAGAGCGTGGCGGCCAGGAACAGCACCAGCAGGCTTCCGCCGGCATTGCCGAGCCAGTACAGGCCGCCGGCCGCAATCGCCGAGCAGGCCGCCAGCAGGCCGAGCGGCGAGATGCGGTGGACGATCGGCCCGGCGAAGAAACGCAGTACGAACATGATGGCCGCGGTGTACACGAGGAACAGCGTGCCGTAGGTCTCGTTTTGCAGCACGGAGGCCATAATGTCCTGGATCCAGCCATCGGTGCCCAACTCGGTCGTAGCCAGGAGAAACATCACGAGCAGCAAAAAGACAAAGATCGGCCGGCCGAACGAGCGGATCGGAATGGCGAACAGCAGGGCCGGGATCACGGCCAGGCCGAGCGCATAGCGCCAGTCAATGGGGTCGATGCCGAAGACGCCGAGGACCTGGCTAATTCCCATGATCAACAGGAAGGAAACAACATAGGCGCTGCCCCAGCCGAACTCGGAGAGCATCTGACGGTACGAAACGCCGGCCTCGACGCGCTCTTGCACGGGGAAGCGAAGTCCCGCCAGCAGCGCGCCGTAAATAACAATGGGGATCAGCGGCACGGCCATTTGCCACTGCCACAGCTCTCCGGGCAGCGTCGTGCCGAGCCCGCCCTTGGCCTTGGAGACGCCGATCGCGAGCAGGCCGCCGAGAACCATGCCGCCGGGCCAGCCGGCGTGCAGGATATTAAGCCAGTGTGTCTTGTTGTTCCGGTATACGGTCGCCACGACGGGATTGATTACGGCTTCCACCGTGCCGTTGGAGAGCGCGAAGATGAACGTGGCAACGTACAGCACTTCGAAGTTCGGCGCGAAGATGGTCAGCAGCGTCGAGCTCACGTGGCCGACGAAGGCGATGCACATTGCCGTGCCGTAGCCGATGCGATCGACGATCAGGCTGAAGAGGATGATCGAGATGGCGAACGGATAGAGGCCGACGCCGCTGATGACGCCTTTCTGCTCCTCGGTGAGCCCGAACTGAATGCCCCAATTGTTGAGCACCGCGCCACGCACGGCGAAGCCGAACGCGGTGGCCACGAGGGCCATGAAACAGCCGAAAAACAGCCGCCGAGCGTGGGTTTTGTCCGCCATAGGAAGTCGAAAAGCTGTTTGGTGAGGAGCGCTCCGCCTGCGAAAAACCACGATTGCGGTGCGCTTTTTCTCATTCAACCGAGGGCAGGCGTTGGCTAAATTAACATGTGGCGTACGAGATAGCAACATCAGCGGACCGATTACTTGCGGGTGGAAATATGAAATTGCAACTGGCGGATGGCGCGACGCGGCGCGATTTTCTTAAGCACACGGGCCGGTTGGCCGCGGCGACGACACTGGTCTCGGCCGCCGCGCCGTGGGTTCACGCCGCCGAAGACAACACGATCCGCATCGCGCTCGTGGGCTGCGGCGGCCGCGGGACGGGGGCCGCCGCCGACGCCCTTTCCGTGAAGAACGGGCCCATTCGGCTAGTCGCGCTGGCCGACGTCGTCGCCGATCGCGTCACCCATTGCCTGAGCGCCCTGGGCCGGTTCGGCAGCCAGGTGGACGTGCCGGAGGACCGGCGGTTCGTGGGCTTCGACGGCTACGAGAAGGCGATGGACTGCCTGCGGCCGGGCGACGTGGTGATCCTCGGCACGCCGCCGGTGTTTCGCTGGGTCCATTTTCGCTACGCCATGGACAAGGGGCTCAACGTCTTCATGGAGAAGCCGGTGTCGGTCGACGGGCCGACTTCCGTGCGGATGTTCGAGCTGGCCGACGAGTCGGAACGGCGGAACCAGAAGGTGGGCGTGGGGCTGATGTGCCGCCATTGCCGATCGCGCGGCGAGATGTTCAAGCGGATCAAGGACGGCGCGATCGGCGACCTGACGACGATGCGGGCCTACCGCATGGCGGGGCCGACCGGCACGGCGTTTTCCACCCGCCGGCCGGCCGAGGAGCCCAGCGAGCTGATCTGGCAGGTCAAGCGGTTCCACTCGTTCCTGTGGCTGAGCGGCGGGGCGTTCAGCGATTTTCTGATCCACAACGTGGACGAGTGCTGTTGGATGAAAGACGCCTGGCCGGTGAAAGCCCAGGCCACCGGCGGGCGGCACTTCCGCGGCGACCATGTCGATCAGAACTTCGACACCTATTCGACGGAGTACACGTTCGCCGACGGGGCAAAGATGTTTCTCTACGGCCGCACGATGGAGAACTGCTACAACGAGCATTCGAGCTTCGCTCACGGCACGAAAGGCTCGGCCATCATCTCGGAGTCGGGGCACATGCCGTCGCGGTGCCGGCTGTTCAAGAACCAGGACATGACGGACGCCAACGTCATCTGGCGATGCAGCGAGCCGGAGCCGAATCCCTACCAGACGGAGTGGGACGATCTCATCGCGGCAATCCGCGACGACAAGCCATACAACGAGACGCGTCGCGGCACGGAGGCCAGCCTGCAAGCGGTGCTGGGCCGAATGGCGGCCCACACGGGCCGGGTCATCACCCGCGACGAGCTATTAAAGCACGATCACGAGTTCGCGCCGCAAGTCGACAAGCTGGCGATGAACTCCCCCTCGCCGCTGCCGGCCGACGCGGACGGGTTGTATCCGGTGCCGGAGCCGGGCAGGACCGTGGAGCGTGAATACTAACAAGGGCCGAATATCTCACGCAAAGGCGCTAAGGCGCAAAGAGCCAGAATGACAACGTCGATCGAACCGATTAGAGCGCAATCGGGCGGGTTGCATGAGAATGCGATTTCCAAGGAGATCGTTGATGCGGCGTTCAAAATTCATTCGGGGCTGGGACCAGGGCTGCTTGAATCGGTTTACGAAGTAATCCTCGCGCATGAACTGCGAAGTCGGGGCAAGTCGTAAGACAGTTGCCCGTTCCCATCGTTTGGGAAGACATACGGTTCGAGGAAGGCTACCGGCTCGACCTGCTGGTGGAGAACAAGGTGCTTGTTGAGGTGAAATCGATTGAATGTATTGAGCGAGTTCACAAGAAGCAATTACTGACCTATTTGCGGTTATTGGACAAGCGCCTGGGCATCCTCATCAACTTTAACCAGGAACTAATACGCGACGGAATTGCACGGGTAGTCAATGGTCTGGAAGAATAACTCCACTCGAATTGTTTCCCTTCGCGCCTTCGCGCCTTTGCGTGCGACAAAAACCGAATCAGAGGAACATGACGATGAAAGAATCATCCGTAAAGGCCGCGATTGTCGGATTGGGGTTCGGGGCGGAATTTATTCCGATTTATCAGCGGCATCCGCGGGCGGAGGTCGTGGCGGTCTGCCGGCGGAACGAGGCCGAGATGAACAAGCTGGCCGACGCATTCAAAATCGGCAAGCGGTACACGAAGTTCGAACAGGTGCTGGCCGACCCGGAGATCGACTTCGTCCACATCAACAGCCCCATTCCCGATCACGCCTGGATGAGCCAGGAAGCGCTGCGGGCGAAGAAGCACGTGATGTGCACCGTGCCGATGGCCACCACGATCGACGACTGCGACAAGATCTGCCAGCTCGTCGCGGACACGGGCCTGAAGTACATGATGGCCGAGACGGTGGTCTACAGCCGCGAGTTCTTGTTCATACGCCAGATGTACGAGCGGGGCGAGTTCGGCGAGATTCAGTATTTGCAGGCTTCCCACCCGCAGGACATGGACGGCTGGCCCGATTACTGGGAGCGGATGATCCCGATGCACTACGCGACGCACGTGGTCAGCCCCGTCTTGGGTCTGGTAAACGGCGTGGCCGAGTACGTGAGCTGCTTTGGCTCGGGCACCGTACGAGAAGACATCCAA
>CAZHIV010000285.1:0-6390 GCA_964532675.1 uncultured Planctomycetaceae bacterium | reverse complement strand
AGCAGAACGAGGAGCAGCTCAAACGGCTCGATGACGAGAACCTGCTCGCCGGCTTCGGCAACAACGGCGGCGAAGAGTTTCTCAGCTACTTGCTCACCAGCGAGTCGCTCGTCATCGCCGGCGGCGAGCGGTTTCATCAGTGGAACGACAAGATGCACGGCCGGCTGCAGAAAGTGCAAAACGGCGATGGAAGTTGGTCGGGCCACCACTGCATCACCAGCCCGGTCTTCTGCACGGCCGCCGTCGTGCAGTGCCTCACCACCGACCGCGACGCCACGTTCCTCGTCGCCATGGCCGAACGCACCCGCACGACGGGCGACAAAGAGGCCAGCGTGGCGCAGAAGTAAATGGACGGAAGTATCTCACGCAGAGGCGCGGAGCTCGCAGAGGACGGACAGGAACATGCGGTCTATTGGCGATTGCTTTAAAGCTGAGCGCGTGACCAGGTTAGCCGCGATCAAACCTGGTCGCCGGGGCGCCTGCGACCAGGTTTGGTCGCGGCTATTGGGCCATAAGACGCTTACTATCCGTGCAATCCTGAATAAAGTGCTTCTGTCCTCGGCGCCTCTGCGACTCTGCGTGAGACAGATCGCAATCATAGTCGTCCTGATCGGGTCGCTCCCGGTCGTCGCGAATGGTTCCGAGGAAGACGAAGCGCTTCGCCAGGCGTGCGAATATCTGTGGAGCCAGCAGGCCGAGGACGGCGGCTGGCATAGCGGGCAGTATGCGGTACTCCGCTCCGGCCAGGCGCTGACGCCTTTCGTGCTGCACACGCTGCTCCAGGTGCCCGAATCGGTTTGCCCGCGACCGGAAGGCGGGGTCCCGCGCGCGCTCGACTTCATCCGCCGGCACGTCGACCGCCGCGGCGCAATTGGCGCCGCTGATTCCGAGCTGCTCGAATACCCGGTTTACAGCACCGCGTACGCGCTCGAGTGCCTGCTGGCGGCCGGCCGTTCCGAAGATTTCCAGCTCGCCGCAAGGATGCGCAACTACCTGTTCGTGGCGCAGCGGTCAGAACTCTTCGGCTTCGGGCCCGACTCGGCGGCGTACGGCGGCTGGGGATTCGACTGGCCGAAGCCGAACGAGCCCGGCCATATGGACATCGCCCACACGCGGCGCGCGCTGGAAGCGGTCACGGCGTTTGAAATGCGTTGGCCGAATGTCCGGCCGTCGGCGTTTGCATACTCGGTACGCATGCAAGCGGCCCAGGACTTCCTGCGGGTGCTGCAAAAGCACTGCGAAGCTCGGGCCCCGCAGCCGCTTCCCGGCAGTGATCGCGAGCTCGCGACACCGCCGCCGTTCGACGGTGGGTTTTACTTCTCGCCCGTCGTATTCGGGGCCAACAAGGGCCGGGAAGAGACCGGCGACGACGGCGCATCTCATTTTCGCAGCTACGCCACCGCCACCTGCGACGGCGTGCTGGCCCTGCTGGCTTGCGGCGTGGAGCGGAATGACGAACGCCTCGTTCGCGCCGTCGATTGGCTGCGGCAGCACGACGATTTGACGTATCCTGAAGGCGTGCCGACCGATCACCCGGAGCCGTGGGGCGAGGCGATCCGCTTCTATCACTACGCCGTTCGTGCAGAAGCCTACGCAGCCCTCGGCTGGCGCGGCGACTGGCGAAACCGCCTTGCAGCCGCAGTCGGTCGGCACCAGGCGGCGGACGGCAGCTTCCGCAACGACGTCAGTTCGCTGATGAAGGAAGACGACCCGCTGCTGTGCACCGCCCTGGCGGCGATCGCGCTAACGCGCTGTCGCAGCGGCATTTCGGAACAGTCCGGCGAATAATATCCCCGCGGTCTGCTGCTCGCACCAGGGAATTCTGCTCGTAACTTTCACTCGGCCACCGGGTGCCGCAGTAGCCTGTCTTGCCTGATTGGCAAAAATGCTCTAAACCTCGCTCGGTAGGGCCGTTGTAGAGTGTTTTATCGTTAGTTATAATCCGTAGTTCGCTATTCCTCCCAGCCAACCAAAGCTGTCATTGCGATTGTCGAATTAGCAGGCGGCAATCCGCCCAGGTTCGAAGCAGCGTCAATGCAGTTCGCCGGTACGAGTCATGCGATTTTGGTTGCTGGATACGATTCGGTCTTACGAGCCGAACGTCGCGCTCTCGGCGGTCAAGAACGTGGCGTTGAGCGAAGAGTACCTGGGCGACCACTTCCCCGAGTTTCCTGTGCTGCCGGGCGTGTTCATGCTCGAGGCGGCGACGCAGGCCGGGGCGTGGCTGTTGAGGTTGAGTGAAGATTTTGCCCATAGCATCATCACGCTGAAGGAAGCCAAGAACGTAAAGTACGCCGATTTTGTCCAGCCCGGCCAATCGCTTGAGGTCACCGTGACGATGGTTAAGAAGGACGACCGGCTGGCCACGCTGAAAATGGAAGGCCTGATCGCCGGCCGGGTGGCCCTCAGCGGACGGATCGTGCTGGAACGTTACAACCTGGCCGAGCGCGACGCCGCTCGCCGCGCTACCGACGACGAATTGAAACGACACTTTCGCCGGCTGCAGAACCTGCTTCTGCCCCACCGGCTCGCCACCACGTAGGTCAGGCTGTGCCTGACGAAAAGTGATTGCCTGCACGGCCGCGTCAGGCACAGCTCCGCCGCAGCGAGTCGCCCGTGGCGACCTGACCTACGGCGCGGCACGTAAATCCTATTCGGAGGAACTAACTGCGATGTCCACGGTTTCGTTCAAACAAGATATCTTTTCCAAGGTTCAAGAAGCGCTCGTCGACGCGCTGGGCGTTGACGAAGAAGAAGTCACGCCGGAGGCCACGCTGCAAGGCGACCTGGGCGCCGAGTCGATCGATTTTCTCGACATCGTGTTCCGCTTGGAGAAGGCGTTCGGCATCAAGATCGAGCGGGGCGAGCTGTTCCCCGAAGACATCCTCACCAACACCGAATACGTCGAAGACGGCAAAGTAAACTCCACCGGCCTGGCCAAGCTCAAGGAGCGGATGCCCTTCGCCGACCTGTCGCGATTCGAGACCGACCCGAACGTGCAGAACCTGGGCAAGCAGCTCACCGTGCAGGACATGTGCAACTTCGTGGAGCACAAGCTGGCCGCCTGACGACGGGGGGTGATAGGTGGACCATCCTTCGGATGGTGCCCAGTGAGCAGGTGAGTAAGTCCTGCCGCTTGACCACCTACTCACTTACTCACCTACTCACTTACTCACTCGCGTCCCATGCGCTGGTTCTGGCTTGACCGCTTCAGTGAATTCGTCAGCGGCTCGCATGCCACGGCGGTCAAGTGCATCTCGCTCTGCGAAGATCACCTGGACGATCATTGGCCGGGCTACCCGCTGATGCCCAACACGCTGGTGGCGGAGGGAATGGCCCAATGCGGGGGCCTGTTGGTGAGCGAGGTCTACAAGTTCAGCGAGCTGGTGGTGCTGGCCAAATTCGCGCGCTGCGAGTTCGACGGCGAAGCGCGGCCCGGCGATACGCTTCGCTACCGCGCCCAGATCGGGCAGGCCAAGGATTTTGGCGCGTCGGTCAGCGTGACGGGCCATTTGGGAGAGCGGCCCTACAGCAAGGCGGAGATTTTTTTTGCCCGCTTCTCCGCCGATTCCACCGAACAAACCAAGGGCCGCAAGCTGTTCGACCCCGCCGATTTGTACAAGTGGCTCCGGATAGTCGGAGTCTTCGACGTCGGCGTCCGCCAGGACGGCACGCGGCTGCGGCCGGAAGATTACGGATTCGAAATACAAACCAGAATTAATTAACCACAGACACAGAGAACACAGAGGAAGTCGGAAGATGCAAAACGATTAACGCAAAATGAGTAATGCAAGTTCTCGCGGGACGACTATTCTCCATTTTGCAGTTGCATTTTTCCTTCTCCGTGTCCTCTGTGTCTCTGTGGTGAATCTTATTTGAATGAGGTCGCCATGAGACGACGCGTTGTAGTGACCGGCATGGGCTGCGTGACTCCGCTGGGCACGACCGTGCCCGCGCTGTGGGGCAACTTGAAAGAGAGCCGCTCGGGCGTCGACTACACGACGCTGTTCGACGCCAGCAATTTCCCCACCCGCATTTCGGCCGAGGTCCGCAACTGGTCTCTGGCGGAGGTCGGCGAGGATCCCGGGCCGTGGGAAAAGCGCGGCCGGCATACGCGGTTCGTGATCGGCGCGGCCAAGCAGGCGATGGAAGACTCCGGCGCCGGCGGCTCGGTCGACCCCGACCGGTTCGGCGTCTACCTCGGCGCCGGCGAAGGGCAGCAGGATTTTTACAACTTCAGCCACATGATGGTCGCCGCGCTGAAGAACGGCGAGCTCGACCTGGCCGCCTTTATCCAGGAGGGCCTCACGCGACTCGACCCGCAGCTCGAGCTGGAGCAAGAACCCAACATGCCGGCCGCCTACGTGGCCACCCGCTTCGGCGCCGAAGGCCCGAATTTCAACTGCCTTACCGCATGCGCCGCCAGCAGTCAGGCTATCGGCGAGGCCAGCGAAATCATCCGCCGCGGCGAAGCCGACGTCATGCTCTCCGGCGGCGCCCACAGCATGATCCACCCCTTCGGCGTCACCGGCTTCAACCTGCTCACCGCCCTCAGCGAGAACAACGACCAGCCGCAAAAAGCCTCTCGCCCGTTCGACCTTAACCGCGACGGCTTCATCCTCGGCGAAGGCGCCGCCATGGTCGTCCTCGAAGACTACGAGCACGCCAAGAAGCGCGGCGCACCCATCTACGGCGAAATTTTAGGCTACGGCACCACCGCCGACGCCTTCCGCATCACCGATACCCACCCCGAAGGCCGCGGCGCCATCACCTGCATGAAGATGGCCCTCCGCGACGCCGCCAAGAACCCGGCCGACATCGACTACATCAACGCCCACGGCACCAGCACTCAAGTCAACGACCGCGTCGAATCGCTGGCCATCAAAGAAGCCCTCGGCCCAGAAGTGGCGTACAAGGTTCCCGTCTCCAGCACCAAAAGCATGACCGGCCACCTCATCGCCGCCGCCGGCGCCACCGAGCTGATCATCTGCCTGATGGCCATGCGCGACCACATCGTCCCGCCCACGATCAACTACGACACCCCCGACCCCCAGTGCGACCTCGACTACGTCCCCAACCAGGCCCGCGAAAAAAAGGTCCGCACCATCCTCACCAACAGTTTTGGTTTTGGCGGACAGAACATCGCGCTCATCGCGGGGGCGGTTTGACGCGTTTGAATCGCAGCAACGAGAACCGGTCGCCGGCCGTCTGCATGTTCTTGTACAAAAGAGCAGACAGTTCCTTAATTCGTTCCTCGTGGTCCGGATCGAAGACTTGTCGCGTGGCGTTCTTTATCCACTTGCCGATAGTTTTCATCTAATCGGTCCTGGATATGCGGTTTTGCATCAATTGCGATTTCATATCTTACTTCGTCACACATCCAAATTCCGCACATCCAACGCGTGCTTTTGGATGAACTCCCGCCGCGGTTCTACCTGGTCGCCCATGAGAACTCGGAAGAGGTCGTCGGCGCCGCTGACGTCTTCCATGCTGATTTGGACGAGGGTGCGGTTTTTCGGGTCGAGCGTGGTGTCACGGAGTTCTTCGGCATTCATTTCGCCGAGGCCTTTGAAGCGGGTGATCTGCAGGCCTTTTTCGCCGGCGGCGCGGATCGCGGCGGGGAGGCCGCGGAGGTCTTCCAGGCCGGTTTCGGTGTCGCCGCGGCGGAGTGTGTAGCGGCTGGTTTCTTCGCCGGTGCGCTCTTGCGGGATGAGAGCTTCGATGTCGAAGCCGAGCTTGGCGAGGTCGGCGAGCATCGTGTTGATGGTGCGGACTTCGTGGAGCTCGACGATGCGGATTCGCTCTTGGCGCTCGTCGCCGTTGACGCTGGGGGCTGGGGACACTGGGGTCGGCAGGCCAACGTCGACGTTGACATTGCCGTGGGCGTCTTTTTCTTGCTTGGCGACGAAGTTGTCTAGCTCTTCGCGCGAAGTGAACCATTCGTCGCGGCCGTCGAGATAGACATGGTAGATGGGGAGGCGGCCGCTCGAGTCCTGGCGGGTGGCGTGGATCTTGAGGCTGATGCCGCGGCGCTCCAGGGCGATGACTGCTTCTTCCAGCGTAGCCAGCGTGCGGACGAGCTTGGTCATCGTTTCGCCTTCGATGGCCCCATTCGGCCCGCCCGCTGAAGCGGGCTCGCCGTGGGGGTAGAAGACGGCGTCGGCGAGACCCATGTCGAGGAGCTGATTGCGCATTTCCTCTTCGGTTTGCACGTAGTAGGTGTTCGACTTGCTGCGGACGCGGAATAGCGGCGGCTGGGCGACGTACACGTGTCCGCCTTTGACGAGCTCGGACATTTGCCGGTAGAAGAACGTGAGCAGCAGCGTGCGGATGTGGGAGCCGTCGACGTCGGCATCGGTCATGATGATGATGCGGCCGTAGCGGCGCTTG
>CAZHIV010000284.1:0-8423 GCA_964532675.1 uncultured Planctomycetaceae bacterium | reverse complement strand
GCCGTGCACATCCATAAGCAAGCGCGATCTCCCATTGGTCGAAGTGCAGATTGGCACGGTGAATAAGCGTATCAGGGTCCAGGTCGGCCGGTAGAACGACTGACTCCGAGTTGTTGTATCTCTTTCGAGCGTCGCGCAGTTTCGGAGAATTGAATGTGCTTGCCAGTGGAACCAAATTGACGAATGAAGTGTTCGTTTCATCGTCGTCGATGTGATGATATTCGCTGAATGTACTCTTGGTGACGACGCAACGTTTCCCTCCGTAATAGCGCTCGAGCTGTTGCTCGTCCCTTTTGGAGAGCTTTTTCCGTGGCATCGATGTAATCTGCTAGTTGAATCTAAGCAGGTGGTCATAAATTTTGTTACAGAACTGGTCGACAGGCCCGCAAAAAATGGTCCGTTCTGGCTTTCAATTGTGACAGAACTTTTGTCCACCTGCTTAGAATGCTCAGCGCATCAGCTTTAAGGCGGCAAGGTTGCAGCCTAATGCGCCGGTGGCGGATCGTCGCAGGCCGAGACTTTTCGCTTGTTGTTCGACTAATGCCTAGTTTTCTGCGTTATAGGCTGTTTCCCTGTAGAGGCGTCGGGCGTCAGGCAGTGCGCGGGACCACGATCCGTCCTCCGGGTCCGCCCACGATCACTACCATCATCAATTCCGCCATTGTGACGGCAGATGCCGGTGCAATCAAGCGATTCCGCTTCGGTCTGTCCGACACGCCGACGCAGATCAACGTGTTACACCCAGGCGCGTCGGTGAAATCAACCGACGTAAGCTTCTATCTCCGTATCGAATGAATCGTTCGGCAACATTGGCACGTCGTGAATGGGAGCGGCGTGGGTTTGCTTTCGCGAACGTGCGGGTGGCCGCAGTTGCCGCCTCCCTCGAACCGGCGGGCGATTCGGGGGTATCGATCGCGGCGGCCTGAGGCGACGCTCGATCATCTCGACTTGCTCGTCCCGCTGTTTGACGCTTATCGGCAGATTTACGATCGCAACTGCGACGAGGAGGGCGCGCGGCAACTCCTCGCCGAGCGGCTGAAGCGCGAGGAATCGGCAATCTTTCTCGCTTTGCACAACGACGACGGCTGCGGATTCACGCAGCTCTACCCGGCGTTCTTCTCGATCGCCATGCGGCCGATCTGGACTCTCAACGATCTTTACGTTGCGCCGCAGGCCCGGCGACGGAGCGTCGGCAAGCGTCTACTCAATGCCGTCGTCGCCTTCGCCGCCGCCCGCCTTGTGCTGGCCACCGCGGCCAATAACGCTCCGGCGCAGGCGCTCTATGCAAAGCACGGCTGGGTGAAGGACGACGCTTTCATACACTACAAGTTCGGATTGGATTGACGTGGTCAGCGCGCGGCCGGGGCGCTCGGCGAATAGCCGTGCACGGTTCCGCCGTCCAAAGCCGGTCGCAATCTGCGTCGGTTCGCGGTGTTCTTGAAGAATATTGCCGTCGACCTGCCGCCAACGTATCTTCAGGCGTTATGAGCGACACCGGCCAGGTTACGCAGATTCTGAATTCGATCAAGCAAGGCGACCCGCAGGCGGCGGAACAATTGCTCCCGCTCGTTTATGAGGAGCTGCGCAAGCTAGCGGCCCAGCGGTTGTCGCGCGAACCGACGGGTCAGACACTGCAGGCCACCGCGCTGGTGCACGAAGCGTACGTCCGGCTCGTGGACACCGAGCATCAGCAAAAGTGGGACTCGCGCGGCCATTTCTTCGCCTCCGCCGCCGAGGCGATGCGGCGAATTCTGGTCGATCGCGCCCGCCGCAAGCAGGCGCAAAAACACGGCGGCGACCGGCAGCGGATCGACGTCAACGAGGCCGACCTGGCCGAACGGTCGCAAGCCGACGAGCTACTGGCGATCGACGAAGCGCTCGACGAGCTGGCGCAGCACGACCCGCAGGCGGCGGAGCTCGTTAAATTGCGCTTCTTTGCCGGTTTCGGGCACCAGGAGGCGGCCGAGATGCTCGGCATAACGCGCCGCGCCGCCGACCGCCTGTGGGCCACGGCGCGGGCCTGGATCTACGTAAGAATCAGCGAAGGGTGAGGCCGGACCGGGAGAGCGCCGGCGGAATGGAGAGGATTCGAACCACCGCCGAGGTTTTGTGGTTTTTTGCGTCCGGCGGCGTGCAAACAGGTCGTGGTTCTCGCATTGGACGATAGACGCCCACCAGGAGAGCCAATATGAGCCAGTGGAACCCCGCGGCAAATTCGCTGTTCGCCCAGGCGATTGAGATCGATTCCGCCGACGACCGGCAGGCGTTTTTGGAGCAGGCCTGCGGCCACGATCCACAGCTCAAAAGCGACGTCGAGCGGCTGCTCGCGGCACACAGCGAGGCCGGCAGCTTTCTGGTTCTGCCGGCGCTGGCCTTCACGCCGACGATCGCCACCGGCGAGCTGGACACGCTCGACGAAGAGGGCCGAGAGATTTCGCTGGACTTCCTGAAACCGAGCGAGAAACCCGGTTGTCTTGGTCTGCTCGGTGCGTACGAAGCCGTCGAAGTCGTGGGCCGCGGCGGCATGGGGCTGGTGCTGCGGGCTTACGACACCAAGCTCAATCGCATTGTGGCGATCAAGGTGATGGCGCCGGAACTCGCCGCCAACGCCATGGCCGCCAAGCGATTTTTGCGCGAAGCGCGGGCGGCGGCGGCGGTCAGCCACGATCATGTGGTTACAATCCATGACATTGATGAAAACCGTCGCCCTCCGTTCATCGTGATGGAATACGTCGATGGGATGTCGCTGCAGGAGAAAATCGACCGCACTGGCGCCTTGGGGTTGAAGGAAATCCTCCGCATCGGCATGCAGATCGCGCGGGGCCTGGCGGCGGCGCATGAACAGGGGCTTGTGCATCGCGACATCAAGCCGGCGAACATCCTGCTGGAGAACGGCGTCGAGCGCGTCAAGCTCACCGACTTCGGCCTGGCCCGCGCGGCCGACGACGCCAGCGTGACGCGCACCGGGCAAATCGCCGGCACGCCGCAGTTCATGTCGCCCGAACAGGCCCAGGGGCACGACATCGACGCCCGCAGCGATCTGTTCAGCCTGGGAAGCGTGCTGTACGCGATGTGCGCCGGGCGGCCGCCGTTTCGCGCCGAGACGCCGCTGGCCATGCTCCGCCGCGTGTGCGACGACCAGCCGCGCGCCGTCCGCGAAGTGAACGCCGACATTCCCGACTGGCTGGAGGCGATCGTTTTCAAGCTGCTGGCCAAGGACCCGGCCGAGCGCTTTCAGTCGGCCGGCGAAGTCGCCGATCTGCTGGGCCGCCATCTGGCGCACGTGCAGCACCCGACGACGGCGCCGAAGCCGTCCCGCGTCGAGCAGCCGGTCAAGCCGCGCATGTTGGACGTGGACGAGGAGCTGTCGTTTGTTGAAACCTCGCTGCGCGTTTATGCGTGGATCGCCCTGATGTGGGGGATGATCGCGATCCTGTTCGCGGTGGTCGTCAATGCCATGCCCGGGAACTTTCGGGCGACGCTGTTCAGCCTTAACGCTCCCTGGGCGCTGACGACGGGCGTGCTGTCGCTGTTTACCAGTTGCCTGGCCTTTGTGGGGCTGTGGCACGTCAAGCGGCGGGAGTCCTTTCGCAGGGCGCTGATGGGAAATGTAGCCGCGCTGCTGCCGGTCAACCCGCTGCTGATCTTCGCCGTTCCGTGGTCGATCGCGGCTGTCGCCAGGCTATGCCGGCCGAAGGTGCGACGCGCATTCACGCCGCAGAAGCATCTGTCCACGGCGCGGCCGATCATCGAGGCGGGCCTGGCGGTGTTCGGTTGCCTGGCGCTCTTTCTGATCGCGGCAGTGATGATTTACGTGCAAACGGATCAAGGGACGCTGGTGATCGAATCGGACGACGAAAACGTCGAAATCATGATCGCGCGTCCCCGCAGCGATACGCACGAGGGAATGAGGGTTCGTGTTGTCGATCGCGTCACCGGATCGGCAGTCGTCCGACTGCCGTCCGGCCATTATCGGCTGATTCTGATGCGAGGTCCCGACAGCAACGCAAATATCGAGCTCAATCAATTCCAACTGTCCAAGGTGCAGTTCGTCCTCCAGCGCGGCGGCCGCGTGGTTGTGAGGCTTATGCACCGCGGCGAAGCGGAGCAGGCGGCCGACCATCAGGACAAGCTGGTCGAGGTCCGACGTTTCGGAGGCAGCCACTTGAAGCCGGTCACGTCGGTGGCGGTCTCGCCGGACGGGCAAACACTGTTGTCCGCCAGTTTCGATCGCACGGTTCGCGCATGGGATGCCCAGTCCGGCCGTGAACTCACGGCGTTCTTGAAGCACACAAAGCCGGCTGAGGTCGTGGCAATCTCGCCCGACGGAACGGTCGCCGCCTCGGGCGCCAGCGACGGATCATTATGGCTGTGGGATTATCGCACGGGCGAGCAGGTCCGCGAGCTGGCTGGCCACACCGGCATGGTCAGGGCCGTCGCGTTCTCGCCCGACGGAAAACTGCTCGCCAGCGGGAGCGCCGACTACGGCCTCGGTTACGGAACGCCCCAGCGAGACAACACGCTTCGTCTCTGGAACGTCGAGACCGGGGAAGAGCTTCGTCGCTGCGAAGGGATTTCGCAGGCCGTCCATGCGGTCGCCTTTGCTCCGGACGGGCAGATGATCGCGGCCGTCGGCGAATGGAAAATGGTCGGCCTGTGGAGCGTGGAGGCGGGCGAGCAGATTCGCAAGTTTCCCACGCCTCCGACGCACCCTATCTCCGTGGCGTTTTCCTCGGACGGTCGAACGATCGCCACCGGACACGCGGCCCTCGTTCGGATTGACGGTCCGTACTTTCTCGATCCAGTGAACAGTGTCGTCTGCCTGTGGGACGTCGACAGCGGACAGTTGCGGCGCAAGCTTAGCGGCCACACGGGGCCTGTGAACGCTGTCGCCTTCTCGCCGAACGGCCGCTGTTTGGCGTCTGGCAGCGGAGGACACCATCACGGCGATTCCTGGTCTCCCGCCAAAGACAATACGTTGCGCTTGTGGGATGTGCAGTCCGGCGAGCAATTGGCCCAGCAGGACACCGGCTCGACGGTCGACTCCGTCGCGTTCACTCCGGACGGCAAGTCGATCGTTTCCGGCGGGGGTGATTTGGCGATTGGCCACGGAAACGACAAACCGGATTTGCGCCTCTGGCGGCTGCCGGAGAGTGTCTGGCCGGAAAACGAAATCAACGAGATCGCACGCCTTGTCGGCCACACAAAACGGCCTACGGACCTGGTATTCCTCCAAGACGGAAAGCGCGCGTTGTCGGCCAGCGGCGACGGAACGATTCGCCTGTGGAGCATCGACAGCGGCGAAGCGCTCGACGTGTTTACCGAAGACGGCCTGCCGGCAATCGCTTGCCTGGCATTGTCGCCCGATGACAAAACGATTGTCACGGGGCATCATCTCGACGGAAGGTTGCGCGTTTGGGACGTGGCGTCGGGCCGCGCCGTGCGAAGCATCGGCGCGCACGGCGAGCACGCAACGGTCGATGCCGTTGGTTTCATTCCCGGCGCGAATCAATTTGTATCCGCCAGCTACGAAGAAAGCGTGGTAAAACTCTGGGACGCCGCCACGGGCGAGTTGCTGTGCGAGACGGGGCCGTTCGACGGAATAAACAGTCTGGCGGCGCTCAGCGACAATCGGATTCTGGTGGGAATGGCTCACCTGCTGCAGTTGAGCGAGGTTCCCCTGCGAGACGCTATCGAGACTCTGCAAGCCGACGAAAAGGGCGACATCACCGGCATTGCCGTTACGCCAAACGGCGAAATGGCTGCATCCGGCTCCAGCACGGGGCCGATCTGCCTTTGGAGCCTGCAAACGCTCAAGCAAATCGGCCGTTTCGAGGGGCACGCCGACAAGGTCGAAGCGCTGGCATTCACGCCCGACGGTCGCCGCCTGATCTCCGGAAGCTGGGACCGAACGCTCCGCGTGTGGGACGTCGCGACGCAGCGCGAAATGGCCCGCACCACGACGAAGAACCGCGTGAGTCTGGAACTGGCCGCCAGTCCTGACGGTCGCACGATTCTGGCCGGAGGCGGCGAGTGGTGGGACAACGACAACAAAAAGTGGGTGGCCGAAAACGATTACGCTCTCCGCGTCTGGCGGCTGCCGCAGGCCGTTGCGGCGCCGACCGGAGAGTCAACCGAAGCACTGGTTTATGAGACGAACACTGCCGAGCGGCTATTCACGGGATCCAAAGCGCGAGGAACCTCGATTGCGATTTCCGACGACGGCAGCCTCGCCCTGGTCGGCCACGGAGACGGCGAAGTGTCGCTGTGGAGCGTCGCCGATGGAAAACAAATTCGGCAGTTTGCCGGGGCGGAAAAAGCGGCGAATCGCGTCTTGTTTTGGCCCGATGGCGAACACGTCGCAGCGGCCAGCGAGGATGGGAACGTACGTTTGTGGAATTTAGACACAGCGAAAATCGTCCGCCAATTCCAGGGGCATACGGGCCGCGTCGATAGCATCGCGCTGTCGCTCGACGAATCGCTGCTGCTGACGGGCTCCGCCGACTACGATCAGGAGCAAGATCGTTCCTTGCGATTGTGGAATGCCGCGACTGGCGAGGAGTTGCGGCGCTTTGCAGAACAGCTTCAATATGTGCGCGACCTCGTCTTCTCGCATGATGGCCGCTATGCCTATGGCGTGGGCGCAGGAACAACAGCGGTCATTCAGTGGGACGTGGCGACCGGGGCGGCCGTGCACCGCTTCCCGAAGTCGCCGACGTCGCCCATCTCGCTGGCCATCTCCCCGGACGGCGGCATGCTGGCCGTGGGTTACATGGCCCGCCGTCAGAATGACGGGCGCTGGGACGACGTCGAAAATGCCATAGTACGGCTGTGGAATTTGAAAACGCGGCAGGTCATCCAGGAGCTGCGCGGTCACAAGGGACCGGTGGGCGATGTCATGTTCACGCGCGACGGCCGATTTCTGCTCACAACCGCCACGAGCGAACATGACAAATCGGGAGTCTTCATCAAGTCGAGCGACGAGACGGTCCGCTTGTGGGACGTTAGCACAGGTCGGGAGTCAGCACGCTTTCAAATGCAGGAACGGGTGGTGCAGATTGCCGTAGCGCCGGACGGCCGGTCGTTCATGACGGTCGGCGAATCGATACGTATCTGGCGGTTGCCCGAAAGTGTTGTTGAGCCAGAAGGCAATCGAATCCCTCGATTACAGTTGTGTTTGATCCCCGCTGGCGAATTTGCGATGGGAACAGCGGACGAAGATATTGGGGCGCTCGCGGCCGATGACGACTGGTTCTTTGCCGACTTCGTGCCCAAGCGCCGGGAGGCGGAGACGCCTCAGCACCGTGTCGCGATTACGAAGCCATTCGAAATGTCCGCCCATGAGGTGACAGTGGAACAGTTCAAACAATTCGTCGCAGCGACAGGTTATAAAACGACCGCCGAACAAGTAGGCGGCGGCTACGGCTGGCAAAACGGCGAGTGGGTGGAAGGCCCCGAATTCGATTGGAGCAATCCGGGCTTCGCTCAGACCGGCAACCACCCGGTCTGCAATATGAGCTGGGAAGATGCAACCGCGTTCTGCCGCTGGATGAGCGAGCGCGAAGGCGCTGTCTATCGCCTGCCAACCGAAGCCGAATGGGAATACGCCTGCCGCGCCGGCACGACAACGTTGTACTCAGCCGGCGACGAAGTCGACAGCTTGCGCGGCGCGGCGAACCTTGCCGACGCGACGTTGCGAAAGGAGCAGCCCGCAATCACCTGGGGCGTCGACTGGGAAGACGGCTTTGCCGGCACAGCGCCGGTCGGTTCGTTCGCGCCCAACGCCTTCGGTCTGTACGACATGCACGGCAACGCCTGGGAATGGTGTCAAGATGAGTACGACACCGACTGGTACGAGACCTCGCCGGCCGCTGATCCTGTCCGCCGCGGCTCATCGGGAACGCACGTCTTCCGCGGCGGCGGCTTCGACAACTGGGCCGGCTTCTTGCGCTCGGCCGACCGCTACAGCAGCCACTCGTCGACGCTGCGCAGCCAGTGGGCTGGTTTTCGCGTGGTCCGGGAAAACGAGCAGCGCAATGGGAGCGCCGTACTGAAAACCAAATAAGTCCGCGGCACAATGCCGTTGAACAGACAAGCTTTGCCTCTTGAACCTCAGGTCGAAACCGATGAGCATTGACATCACAGACCTCCGGGACACGCGCGTACTTCACCATTACGAGACAATTAATCGCGACCGACGCGTGCAAGCAATTGCGGTTCGAGACCTCGGTCGCTCCGGTTGGAGCCTCCAGGGATCAATCGCTAAAACTCCGTAGTTCGTGCGGTCGGCCGCGCCACCTACCCAAACAACCGCCCCACCTCCTCATCCTCGACCGCCACGTGCAGGTATCCGCTCGTGATGCTGACGTTGGCGTGGCCGTGACATATTGAATCGCCCCCCTCACCACCGGTGCCGCGGCAGC
>CAZHIV010000283.1:0-8851 GCA_964532675.1 uncultured Planctomycetaceae bacterium | reverse complement strand
AACGTCGCCGGGCTGCTGGAGGGCAGCTGTTGCGGCGGCTGGATTGGTTTGCTGCGGCTAGGGGTGCCGGTGCTGCGATCAGTGGGGATCAAATCCTGTTCGATCACCTGCAGCAGCTTCGAGATGCAGAGCTTATTCATGCTGGTCCGCAGGTCGTGAGCCTCCGTCCGCAGGTATTCGTGCATGCTCTTGGGCAGCCGGACCGTAATGACCCGGGTCGGCTCGCTTTCGGTGTCGGTGGCGCTTTTCTGCTCGCGGAGCTTCACCAGCCACTTCTGGATTTGCTCGTATTCGGAACTCTTTTCGAACGAGTTGAGGTCTTCTAGCCGAGTGAAATGGCGGCGGACGATTCCATCCACCCCCAAAATCTCACGGAAGAACGTGACCCAATCCGGCTCCGATTCATAGAGCTGGCGGGCCGTTTGTAGGATCTGTTGGTTTTTTTCCGTCGTTGGGGTAAGCACGGCGATTGTCTCCTTCCAGGTCGTGCGGACTACGATAGGGCGGGAGCCCACAAATCGAGGGTCGGCTTTTAGAGGCATTCTGGAGACGTGGCAAGTGCAGTCATGCATGTCCTTGCATTGCTTGCACTTACGCTAGCAGCTAGCGAATGCCTATCACGAGGCAGCCGCTGCCTAAGAATCGGGCGGCCCCATGCTGCCTAATCTGTAGGCACGGCGGGGATTCCCATTCGCATAGGTGTCCGATGAGGCCGCGGAACCCGACCCGCGACAAAAAGTTCAGGGAAACAAGCGAAATTCGGCGGTGCAGAGTGCATTCGCCGCCTGCCGTTTAGCTCCCCAGTTCCTCCCGTACCCGCTCCAGCAGCCGTTGGGTGAGCCGGATCCCCTCGACCTCCCCCGGCTCGCTCCCCTCCCACTCGATGCCGATATGCCCGTGGTAGCCGGCGTCCAGCACGACCTTCACCATTTTAACGTAGTCGGTGCGGACCTCGTTCCCCTCGGCGTCAAACTCGTGGCTCTTGGCGCTGACGCCCTTGGCGTAGGGCATCAGCTCCCGAACGCCCTGGTAGCGGTCGTACTCCTCGTTCGGTCCGATGCGGAAGTTGCCGAAGTCCGGTAGCGTGCCGCTGTTGTCCATCCCCACGCTGTCGATCACCGCGGCCAGCCATTTGCCGTTCGACGACAGTCCGCCGTGGTTTTCCACGATCACGTTCATATCGTGGTCCCGGCCGAACTCGCTCAGCCGCCGCAGCCCGTCGGCCGCCAGCTTCATCTGCTCCTCATACGAGCCTTCGGAGTGGGCGTTGACGCGGATGGAATGGCATCCCAAAAACTTCGCCGCCTCGACCCACTTGTAATGGTGCTCGACGGCTTGCTTCCGCTTTGCATCGTCCGGATCGCCGAGCGCTCCTTCGCCGTCGATCATGATCAGCAGATTCTGAACACCGTGATCCGCGGCCCTTTGCTTCAAGTCGGCCAGGTACAAATGGGTCTTGGCTTTTTCTTTAAAGAACTGACTTACGTATTCGACAGCCTCGATGCCGAACTCCTTCTTGGCGAATGCCGGGAACTCGAGGTTGTCCATGTCGCCGTTGCGAATCGTGCGATGCAGCGACCATTCGGCTAGCGAAATCTTGAACAACGGTTTTTGAGCGTCCGCCGCCATAAGCCCTCGTGCCGTCGCAGTAGCCAATCCCACCGCGGCCCCTGCCGCAGCCGCCGACTTCAGAAACCCGCGCCGATCCAATGATCCGCTCATGGTGCAAAACCTCCCAAGAATGTCAAATCGATTCAAGATCAATCGCTCGAACGAAAGCTGCCAAAGCCAAAAAACCATTATGCGGTGGGCGGGAGCGGCAGGCAACCAGGAGGCGCAAGCCAGCCCGTGGTTTGATTAAGGACCGCTCTATTCGCTATATTTGTCAGCAGGTCGCGTCTCACGCAGAGGCGCAGAGATCGCGGAGTAATGGGACGACTTCTCTGCGAACTCTGCGAACTCTGCGCCTCTGCGTGATATTTAATTTGGCTGACGAGGAGTTATTGATGAGCAACATCGTCACTGGCGAACCCATCCAAGTGCAAAACGGCCGGCTGGTCGTGCCCGATCGGCCGATCGTTCCGTTCATCGAAGGCGACGGCACGGGGCCGGATATCTGGCGCGCCAGCCGGCGGGTGTTCGACGCGGCCGCCGAGAAGGCCTACGGCGGCAAGCGGCAGATCGCCTGGCGGGAAGTCTATGCCGGGCAGAAGTCGTTCGACCAGTCGGGCAACTGGCTGCCGGACGAAACGCTGGCCGCGTTTCGCGACTTGCACGTCGGCATCAAGGGCCCGCTCACCACGCCCGTCGGCGGCGGCATTCGCTCGCTCAACGTCGCGCTGCGTCAACTGCTCGACCTCTTCGTGTGCCTCCGCCCCGTGCGCTACTTCCGCGGCGTGCCGACGCCCGTGCGCCAGCCGGAGCTCGTGGACATGGTCATCTTTCGCGAGAACACGGAAGACACCTACGCGGGAATCGAATACGCCGCCGGCACGCCGGAGAGCCAGAAGGTGCTCGACTTCCTGGCCCGCGAGTTCCCCAAGGAGGCCGGCAAGGTCCGCTTCGGCACCAAGGAGAAGAACGACGACTGGCAGAAGCAGCTCGAGGCGATTGGCACGCCGCCGCGCGACATGCCGGTGGAAGTCGGCATCGGCTTCAAGCCGGTCAGCTACCTCGGCACCGAAAGGCTCGTGCACAGCGCGATCGGCTATGCGATCCAGAACAAGCGGAAGAGCGTCACGCTCGTGCACAAGGGAAACATCATGAAGTTCACCGAGGGCGCGTTCCGCGATTGGGGCTACCGCGTCGCGCGCGAGTTCTTCGGCGCCGAAGTGCTCGACGGCGGACCCTGGTGCCGCATCCCGGAGGGCAAGCCGGGCGCCGGCCTGGTGATCAAGGACGTGATTGCCGACGCGTTCCTGCAGCAGATCCTCACCCGGCCCGCCGAGTACGACGTGGTCGCCACGCCGAACCTCAACGGCGACTACATCAGCGACGCCCTGGCCGCCTGCGTGGGCGGCATCGGCATCGCGCCCGGCGCGAATATCAACTACGTCACGGGCCACGCCATCTTCGAGGCCACGCACGGCACCGCGCCGAAGTACGCCGGCCAGGACAAGGTGAACCCCGGCTCGGTGATCCTCTCGGGCGAAATGATGCTCCGCCACCTCGGCTGGAACGAAGCGGCCGATCTCATCCTCCGCGGCATGGAAGGCGCGATCGCCGCCAAGACCGTCACCTACGACTTCGCCCGCATGATGGAGGGCGCGCACGAAGTGAAATGCAGCGAATTCGGCGAGGCAGTGGTGAAGCACATGGGGTAGTGGTGCCAGATTCATAGTTCCGATCGCCCGTTCGGCGGCATATAATATCCGTATGGCAACAGTCACTGCACCCACATGGCCGGAGCTGACCCGGCCGCTTCTCGCCCCATCCCCCGAAGGCCGCGCAAGGTTCTCGCGCGACGCGTATCGGCGGATGTACGAGGTGGGAGTGTTCGGCACAGCAGCGCGTGTCGAATTGCTCGATGGAGAAATCGTGATGATGTCGCCGATTGGCCCGGAGCATGTGGCCCTGATCAGCATACTGAACGAGTTCTTTGCCAAGACGTTGCCCAATGAAATGCAGTGTCGAATCCAGGCACCGGTAGTTATTAGTAATCACTCTGAGCCCGAACCGGATTTAGTGGTCGTCAGGCGCCGCGAGGACAACTATCGATATGAACATCCGTCCGCAACGGAGATCTTGCTCATCATTGAAGTTGCACAGTCGTCCCGACGACGCGATTTGGACTGGAAGCGCCGCGTTTATGCTATTTCGGGTATTTCCGAGTATTGGGTGGTGGATGTGGACGAGCAGTTATTGGTCGTCCACAGACAGCCGTCCGACGGTGACTATCAACAGGTTGAGTTAGTAAATGCGGGCCGCACGGTGGCGCCGTTATGCGCGCCAGATTGCCAACTGCCGATCGCCTCGTTGTTTTGACTGACTATTAGAAACCGCACAGTCCGGTCGACACCCGCACGCGCGGCTGTTCGCCCGCTACCTTGGCATGACCGACGACGACCGTCAAAGCGATTCGCGCTCGCGCAGTGGGGCAACGGATGAAGGTGCCGGAGATGGGGCGTCGGTGTTGCGCGACGAGCGCAACTCGACAGCCACCGAGCCGAACCAGAGCGACGTCACGGTGATTTCCACGACGCCGCCGCTGCCGATCGAGTCGCCGGCCGCCACGCTCCGCCCGCGCGAGCTGGGCCGCGCGCTGGAAGGGCAACAGCTCGATCACGTGCTGCTGGAGCAGTTTGTCGGCGGCGGCGGCATGGGCGCCGTGTTCCGCGCGTGGGACACCAATCTGCATCGCACGGTGGCGGTCAAGGTGCTGTCGCTGCGCCAGGCGTCCGACGCGGAGACGCAGCGGCGGTTTCAAACCGAGGCCCGCTCGGCCGCGCGGCTCGATCATCCGAACATCGCCCGCGCGCACTACGTCGGCGAAGATCGCGGCGTTCGCTACATCGTGTTCGAGTACATCGACGGCACGAACGTGCGCGACCTGGTATACGCCAACGGGCCGCTCTCGCTGGGCGACGCGCTGAGCTTCACCATGCAGATCGCCGGCGCGCTGGCCCACGCCTGGGAACGCGAGGTCGTGCATCGCGACATCAAGCCCTCGAACATCATCATCACGCCGGACGGCCTGGCGAAGCTCGTCGACATGGGCCTCGCGCGGCTGGAGTTCCTCGATCCCGAGCACGAAGAGACGGCCACCGGCGTGACGCTCGGCACGTTCGACTACATCTCGCCCGAGCAGGCCCGCAACCCGCGCGACGCGGATATCCGCAGCGACATCTACTCGCTCGGCTGCACGCTTTTTTTCATACTCACCGGGCAGCCGCCGTTTCCCGAAGGGACCGTGCTGCAGAAGCTGCTCGCGCATCAAAGCGATCCGGCGCCGGAGGTCCGCGAGCTGCGGCCGGACGTCCCCGACCTGCTGGCGGGCGTGCTGGCGACGATGCTCGCCAAGCGGCCCGAAGAGCGGTTCCAAACGCCGGCCGAGTTGAGCGCCGCGCTGGCCGGCTGCCTGGACCAGCTCGGCCTGGCGCCGCAACAGGCCATGTTCCCCGCTTATTGGACGACGTGGGTGCCGCGCGCCACCTGGTGGCGCGGCCACCGGTCCTGGGTATTGCCGGTGGCGCTGCTGCTCGTCTCGGTGCTGGCGCTGGGAATCAAGTGGCACCTCGAGGCGCGGACGCCGACCTTCACCGAGCTGAACATCCCGCCGGTTGTGGAGGAAGACACCCAGGCGGCGCGACCGACCGACCCGCAGAATGGGCGGGAGAGCGGGACCTCGGCGCCGCCCTAGGCGCCGCACTATTGTCGTCGCTTAGTCTTCTTGTGCCGTGGCGCGATCTGTGCCATCATTCGCCTCACCGAGGCGTATGCTCATGTCGACTGAATACCGCACGACTCCGCCGGCCCTGACGACGATGCCGCCCGGCATCCCGTACATCATCGGCAATGAGGCCGCTGAGCGGTTCAGCTTCTATGGAATGAAGGCCATCCTGGCCATCTTCATGACGAAGTTCCTGCTCGGGGTGCAAGGCACTCCGGACTTCATGACGGAGACCGAGGCGAAGGAGTGGATTCACTATTTCGTATTCGCCGTTTACGCGACGCCGTTGCTCGGCGCCGTCCTCTCCGATTGGCTGCTGGGCAAATACCGAACGATAATCCTCCTTTCCCTCGTCTATTGCGCGGGACATGGGGTGCTGGCGCTGATCGATTCGCCTGTCGCCCGCGAAATGGCGCCTCGGTCGCTGCTCGCATGCGGTCTTGCGTTGATCGCGCTCGGATCAGGTGGCATCAAGCCTTGCGTTTCCGCTCACGTGGGCGATCAGTTTGGCACCGACAACCAACATTTATTGCCAAAGGTGTACGGCTGGTTCTATTTTTCGATCAATCTAGGCTCGACGATTTCGACGCTGTTAACGCCCGTATTGCTCGAACGTGCTGGTCCGGGTTGGGCGTTTGGTGTGCCGGGCATACTCATGGCGTTGGCGACATTCGTGTTTTGGCTCGGCCGGCATAAGTTCGTCCACGTGCCGCCTGCCGGCCGGTCATTCTTTGAGGAATCTTTCAGCCGCGAAGGCCTCAGCGCGTTGGCGAACTTGATTCCGCTCTATCTGTGCGTGGCCATGTTCTGGTCGCTGTTCGATCAGACCGCCTCGGCTTGGGTCCTGCAGGCCGAAAAAATGAACCGCGTGCTGATCGATTTTTCGATCGGCGGGCGCGATTTCCGTTGGGAAGCGCTTTCGTCTCAGTTGCAGGCGGTCAACCCAATCCTGGTGATGATCCTGATCCCTATTTTCTCATACGGCATCTATCCGCTTCTGGGGCGATTCTTCGAAGTGAAGCCGCTGAGGAAAGTTGGGATTGGTTTGTTCCTCACGGTTTTCTCGTTTGCCATTCCGGCTTTGGTCGAACAACGAATCAGCGACGGTGAGACACCGCACATCATCTGGCAGATACTTGCCTACGCTGTGATCACTATGGCGGAGGTGATGGTCTCTATTACCACACTGGAATTCTCATACACTCAAGCACCGAAACGCATGAAGTCGCTGATCATGGCCGTCTATATGCTTTCGGTATCAGCCGGCAACTTGTTTACCGCCGTAGTTAACAGTGTCATCCAGCGCCCGGACGGCACGAGCCGATTGGACGGTGCCGACTATTACTGGTTCTTTACGGGCACCATGCTGGCGACTGCATGTGTGTTTGCCATTTGGTCGCGATTCTACCGCGGCCGCACCTACATTCAGGGCGAAGTCGGCCCGCCAGCGGGACAAAAAGGGCCACCGCCGGCTGCTGAGTAGTTTCCAGTCGGGATCATTGCCGTGGCGCAGCATGCTTGCCCGGTTGACAATCCCGGCCGCGCCGACTTAATTTGGATGGCTGCGGGCGGCGGTATCCGCCGACTCCGCGATGTGGGCGACCTATATTTATTCACGATGTGCCGACGTGGTTTACGGCCATGGCGGTCCCGCCCGAACTTCGCCCCCGATCGACACTTCCTTCCCGTTTTGGAGTGAGAATCCCGATGCGCAATCTCTGTTTGTCCCTTGCCGTTGCCGCGCTCATCGGCCTTGCGGCCGCGAGTCCGGCTGAAGCCGTCATTCAGTTCTTCAAGGTCTTCGAATCGGAGTATCTCGAAAATCATCCGAATAAAGAGTACGCGGAGGCGGTCAAGAAAGCTTCCGACCGATGCTACGTCTGCCACCAAGGCAAGAAGAGCAAGAAGCATCACAACGCCTTCGGCGAGCACCTTGAAGAGCTACTGGATCGCAAGAAGGACATGAAAGACGAACAGAAGATCAAAGATGCCCTGGCCAAAGTCATGGCCATGCACATCGACCCCAAAGACGACAAAAGCGAAACGTACGCCGACCGACTGAAGGCTAGCAAATGGCCGGGTGGCGAGCTGGATGAGCTCAAGAAGGAACCGCCGGAACAAGAAGCCGCCGGCAATTAATCAATTGAGGCCGTATAAGAAATCAACTCTGTAGGGAACGGCCTCCGTGCCGTTCCGTCGGTCGCGCGACGACACGGAACGCCGCGGAGGGCGTTCCCTACAGATTGTCGGTCATTTGAATTGCCGAACGGCTTCAATCAACTTCCATCCGCAGCGTCGTCTCGAACGACTCGCCGGGCCGCAGGATTTGCAGGCCCGTCTCATGCCCCTCGGCCGCCAAGCGGAACGCGTCCGGCACGCAGGTGTACGGCTCCAGGCAGATCGCTTCCCGGTGCCGAGGCGTATAAACGACGCACTGCGTGAACGCCTTGTCGAACGACTGCGCCAGGCAGCGGCCGCTCGCCGGGTCGGCCAGCCGGGTGCGCACGCGCCCGTCGCCGTCCGCCCGCAGGCCGGTGAAACACGTGTCGAACTCGTGATCGTCCAAGCGCAAGCCCGCGGCGAGCACCTGGTCGGCAGGCAGCGGCAGCCGCCGGCCGGTGGGAATCATCTGCTCCAGCTCCCAAGATCGTTCCGCCGGCACGCTAACCACGGTATCGCGGGCATCGCTCCCTTCGGCCAGCGGTAGCCGGAAATAGGCGTGCGTGCCGAACCCGCAGGGCAGGGGCCGCTCGCCCGTGTTCTCGTAGCGAATCCGGCTCACCAACTCCCGCCCCCGCACTTCGTAAGACGCACGAATGCGAAAGTCGGCCGGCCACCGCTCCAGGATCGACGCATCATCGACCGACGCCTGGAACTCGCCGACGACGCGCGACTCCGTCTGTTCAATTAATCGCCACGGCCGGTTATAAACGAATCCGTGAATCGCATTTCCAAACGGGTCGCCAGGCTCGAGCCGGTATTCACGCCCCTCGAAAGCAAATGTCGTCCCGCCGATCCGTCCTGGGAAGGGAAACAACAACGGAGTGCCGCTGCCGGACGGCCGCTTGTCGCCGCCCTCGAACCCCTGCTCCGCCCACAGCATCTCCCGCGCGCCCTCGGCCAGCACCGGCCGCCAACTGAAACAGTTGAACCCCAGGCTTACCAGCACCCGCGCCGTCGAACCGCTCGCGCGATCGGCGATTTCAACAATAGTTGCAGCCATGGTGTGTGTCCGTGGTCCGTTGTCCGTTGTCCGTTGCATGTTGTAGAATACTTCGTCTCATATAACAACGGACCACGGACAACGGACCACGGACAACGGATAACAAACATCTCACAGGGCGATTAGCTCAGTTGGTTAGAGCGTCGCGTTTACACCGCGAAAGTCGGGGGTTCGAGTCCCTCATCGCCCACTCGCAAGGCGCAAAATTTCAGGTATATTGGTTAGTCAGATTGGCCCCT
>CAZHIV010000282.1:0-6944 GCA_964532675.1 uncultured Planctomycetaceae bacterium | reverse complement strand
GCCATTCGCGCGAACGTTTTTGACGAGTTGCCCGATCAGCTTTTGGAATTCATGCGTCAGCAGCGGTGCGGCTACAACCCGTGGCTCGACGAGGTGTGCCACCCCTTCGACGGCCGGACCGCGTACGGACCGCTGCCGGCGGGCAGTTACATCGATGCCCGCGGCGGCTGGCACGACGCCGGCGACCAGCTCAAGTACCTGCTCACCGGCAGCAACGCCACGGCGCAAATGCTGCTGGCCTACCAATTCGCCGCGGCGGCAGGCGATGGAACAAACCTGTTGTCCGACAAGGTCAACGAGTGGGGCCAGCCGCGGCCGAACGGCATCTCCGACGTGCTCGACGAAGCGCGGTGGGGCCTCGATTGGATGCTCCGCCTGCATCCTGCGCCCGATCAACTCTACCACCAGGTGGCCGACGACCGGGATCATGCCGGTTGGCGGTTGCCGCACGAAGAAACGGTCGACTACGGCTGGGGGCCGGGCCGCTACCGCGTGGTGTACGCGGCCGACGGCAAGCCGCAGGGGCTGAAGCAGTACCAGAGCGAGTCGGACGGCCTGGCGAACCTGGCCGGCCGTTACGCGGCCGCGATGGCGCTGGGCTATCAAATATGGAAGGACAACCCGGTGCTGGGCCCGTACGCAAAGCGGCTGCTGCAGGCCGGCCGCGAAGTGTACGACATGGGCCGGGCCCAAGAGGGCGTGCAGCAGGGCAACTCCTACGGCGCTCCCTACCGCTACGCGGAAGCCACCTGGGCCGACGACATGCAGTGGGGCGCGGCCGAGCTGTTCCGCGCCACTGGCCAGCAGCGATACCTGACCGATGCCGCCCGGTACGCCCGCCTCGCGGCTACCGACGGCTGGTTCGGCGAAGAAACGATCGGGCACTACCAATACTATCCCTTCATGAACGTCGGCCACTTCCGCCTGTTTGAACTGGCGAACGACGAGTTGCGGCAGCAGCTGGCCGGCTACTATCGCGATCAGATCGAGCACTGCCTCAAACGCGGCGCGGAAAACCCCTACGGCGTCGGCGTGCCGTTCATCTGGTGCTCGAACAATCTCACGGTGGCGCTGGCGACGCAGTGCGCGCTATACGAGCGAATGACGGGCGACACGCGCTACGGCTCGTTCGCCGCCAAACAGCGCGACTGGCTGCTAGGGCGCAACCCGTGGGGCTTTTCGATGTTTACCGAAATCCCGGCCGGAGGCCGGCATCCGACGGACGTTCACTTGTTCGGCATTGGCCTGTTGAAGCGGCCCGTCCGCGGCGGACTCGTCGACGGCCCCGTGGCCAACAGCATCTTCGGCAGCTTGAAGGGCGTTCACATCACGGAGCCCGATCCGCTCGCGGCCTTTCAGGACGAGCGGGCCGTTTATCACGACGACATCCACGACTATTCCACCAACGAACCCACGATGGACGGCACCGCTTCGGCCATCCTGCTATGGACGTTGTTGTCCACCGAACAACGCGCCGCAACTTCCCCCGACACACAATAGCCACGCTCGCCGGAACCACTCCGCGTAGCGCGGGCGGCTATCGAAACGCCTCTCGCATCTCGCGCGTGATCGACTGCCGCTGAGAAAAGAACCCCTCCCAGGGGTCGCGCGACAGCTTGCTCAACCGCTTTTGCAGATTTGTCACGTGGTACATGTCGGCCCGCGTCCTGGCCGAGAGCTCGTCCCAGGCCAGCGGCACAGCCACCGGGGCGCCGGTGCGGGCCCGCGTCGAATAGCAGGCGATCGCCGTCGCGCCGCGCTGGTTCCGCAAGTAATCGATGTACACTTTGCCGCGGCGCTTGGCCTTGCTCATCGTGGCGATGTACCGGTCCGGCGCCTCGCGCGAGAGCGTGTCGGCGACCGACTTGGCGAACTGCTTCGCCTCGTCCCACGTGTTTCGCCGCTGGATCGGCACGACGACGTGCAGCCCCTTGCCGCCGGAGGTGCGCAGGAAGGTGGAGAGGCCGACCTCTTCGAGCCGGCTGCGCAACTCCCTCGCGCCTTCGACGACCGCTTTCCACTCGATGCCTTCGCCCGGGTCCAGATCAAAAACGAGGTAATCGGGCCGCTCCAGCTTGTCCTTCTTGGCCGGCCAGGGATGCATTTCAAGGACGCCCATCTGCACCAGGGAAACGAGGCCCGCCAGGTCGCCGACCATCACGTATTCCTTGCGCTTCCCCTTCTCCTCGATCATCACGCCCTGCACGGCGTCCGGCATCGAGCCGGTGAGGTGCTTCTGGTAGAAGCACTCGCCCGCTTGGCCGTCCGGGCAACGTACGAGAGTGAGCGGCCGATCCACGACGTAGGGCAGAATCCAGTCCGCGATCCGTTCGTAATATTCGGCCAGGTCGGCCTTCGTGAGACCTTGCTCCGGATAGAGAACGCGGTCGGGGTGCGTCAATCGCACGCCGGCCACCTCGCCGCTGGAAGCGTTCTTGGACGACGGCTTGGCGCGCACGGACGATCCTTTCTTTTTCGCGGAGCGGCGTTTTCGTTTCGGCGCCCCGTTGCCGACGGCTTTCTCGATCGACGCGGGCGACTTCGGCTTCTCGCGCACCACGTCCTCGGCCGGCTTGTCTTCGCGCAGGCCTTGGAACGACGGCTGGCGCAGCCGGCCGTCGGAAGTCCATTCGCTGAACTCGACCTCGCCCACCAGCTCCGGCCGCACCCAGGTGACGCCGCGGCGGCGGCTGCCGGTGGGCGGGTTCTTGAACGGCGGCGAATCGATTTTGCGTTTTTTCAGCTCCGCGGCCAGCTGCCGCAGCGATTGCGTGGTGAAACCCGTGCCCACCCGGCCTGCGTACATCAAGTCGCCGTTCTCATAGTGTCCCAGCAGCAGCGCGCCGAACCCGACGCGAGAACCTTCGGGCTTCGAAAAGCCGCCGATCACGAACTCCTGCTGCTTGAGGCACTTCACCTTGAGCCAGCTCGACGAGCGATACTGCTGATACGCGCTGTCGGCCCGTTTGGAGATGATGCCTTCCATCGCGCTGCGGCAGGCGTGCTGCAACACGTGCTCGCCCTCGCCGCGGATGTGGTCGCTGTACCGCACCGTGCCGTCGTTCTCCGGATTGCCCGACAGCAGCAGTCGGCCGAGCACTTCCTTGCGTTCCATAAGCGGCGTTTTGGTGAGGTCGTAGCCGAGCAGATAGGGCACGTCGAACGCGTAATAGACGAGCGACTCCGCGTTGCCCCGCTTCATGGTGTTCTGAAGCTGCTGGAAATTGGAAAGGCCCTGCTTATCCAGCGACACTACCTCGCCGTCCAGAATCGCGGACTTGATCGATAGCTCCGCCAGGGCGTCGGCGACGGGCCGAAACCGGGACGTCCAGTCGTTGCCTCGCCGCGTAACCAGTCGCACCTTGCCGTTCTCGATAAAGGCCAGGATGCGGTAGCCGTCGAACTTCAGCTCGTGCAGCCAGTCGTCGCCCTCCGGCACGCGGCTGGCGAGCGTAGCAAGCTGCGGCTGGAAATCGCCTGGCAGCGACGCGCGGCGGGCGGCGGGCGCCTTTTCGAGCTCGTTGGCGGTAATCGGCGAGCGATTCTGCCTCGACGCGCGAGTGCCGCGCCCCTTCGATTTCCCGGATTTCGACTTCGCTTGGGCGGCAGGCGACGCCTGTTTCGACTTCGCCTTGCCGTTTCGATTGTTGGACCAGACGCGGTCGGCATCCTGGGCGATCTGGTCCATCTCGCGCCCCGAAACGACGCTCCGCGGCTTACGCCGCAGAATGTCGTGCTTGGCGGACGGCTTGGCCTCCTCGTCGCGATGCTTGATGAGGAGCCAGTTCTTGCCGTCCTCGCCGGCCTTGCCGCCCATCCGCACCAGCGCCCAGCTTCCGTGCAGCTTCTCGCCGCGGAGCGTGAACTTCAGCTTACCCTGTTTGAGGCCCCGGTCCGGATCTTCTTCCGGCTCCCAGGTGCCGTGGTCCCACACCATCACGGTCCCGCCGCCGTACTCACCCTGCGGGATGACGCCTTCGAACGTCGCGTAATCGAGCGGGTGATCCTCCACTTGCACCGCCAGCGACTTCACGCTGGGGTCGAGGCTGGGTCCCTTGGGCACCGCCCAGCTTTTCAATGTGCCGTCGTATTCCAGGCGAAAGTCGTAATGCAGCCGCCGCGCCGCGTGTTTCTGGATCACAAACTGCCGGCCGGGCGCGGATTTCGTCCCTCGGCCCGATGGCTCGGGCGTCCGCCGGAAGTTCCGCTTGCGCTTGTATTCTTTGAGACTCATGCCACGGCGATTGAATCAACCCGTCATGCCGTCACCCGGCCCGTTGCTTGCGCGGCCGCCGGCCGCGCCGCGCAGCCGTTTTGGCTTTCTTACGGCCGGCCGTTTTCGACCGGCCTTTCGAGGCGTGCTCGACGCTCTTCTTGAGCACGTCCATGAAATTGATCGTGCTCGGAACCGGCTCGCCTTCCACCTCCTCGACGTCGATCGACTCGGTCTGGCCGGATTCGATCTTGCGTTGCACGAGCTTCAACACCGCGTCGCGGTATTCGTCGTGGAATTTTTTCGGATCCCAGTCGGCCGTCATGCCGTCGATCAGCTTCGTGGCCAGCTCGACCTCCTTCCTGGCGACCTTGTGCTCGCGCAGGTCGTGGCCGGGCACGTCGAATTCGTCCAGGTCGATCAGCTCCTGATGATAGCGGAGCAATTCCAATACCAGCGCGTCGCCCTGAGCGACGAGCGCCGCCAGGTATTGCCGGGCGCGGATCACCACGCGGGCGATCCCCGCCTTGCCAGCATCCGCGACGGCCTCGCGCAACAGCACGTAACCCTTCTCGCCCTTATTGCCGGGAACCAGCACGTAAGGCCGGTCGAAGTACCGCACGTCGATCTCGCCCAGGTCGACGAATTGCTCGATCTCGATCGTGCGCGTCAACTCGGGCGAGGCATGCTCGAGCTCCTCCTCGCTCAGCAGCACGTAGTTGCCCTCGTCGTATTCATACCCCTTGATGATCTTATCCCACGGCACCTCCTCGCCCGTTTCCTCGTTCACCCGCTCGTAGCGCACTCGGGCCGAGTTGCGGCTATCGATCAGGCGGAAGCTCAAGTCGGCCCGGCGCTCGGCGTTGTAGAGCACGACCGGCACGTTCACGAGGCCGAAGGAAATGTGACCTTTCCAGATGGGCCGAGGCATAGGATTGCTCCCAAAACGCTCAGCATGGAGCCTTCCTGGGCATTCCCGCCGAGATCCGCGTTGGACCTCCGGAACCGCGTCCGTCGCATACTGCGACGGCATGTCGCAGGCCGGAGGGCCTCGCCGTCCAAACCCATGAGCGAGGTTGCCAGCAATGCTAGCAATCGGAGTGCCAATAAAAGTCGCCGCTCGTTTAACCCGGAGCCAACGGCGAGGGCCGGCCTCACCCGCAGATAAGGAAGAGCTACCGCGCCCGCGGCCACCGGCGAACGAAGTGAGCCAGAATCTGTTCATCCCGGCTCAGGTACTTCAAGCGACGCGGCCGGCAGCGCTGGAATAGTTGCGGGAACTGGCCATCGAGATACGCCTCCAGCAGGCCGGCGTGGATGTAATACTTGCGGCACACGGTGCGGGTATTTTCGAGCACTTCGGCCACGGCGGCGACTGTTTTGTTGAGCGTCCGCTTGCGGGCAGTGAGCTTCTCGATATCGCGATGCTCGTACAGCATCCCGGCCGCCAGCGCCGACGCCTTCCACGTGCGAAAGTCCTTGGCCGTGAATGCCTGCGAGGCCCGCTCGCGCAGGTACTCGTTCACCGTAACGGCATCCGCGCAGTGAATCTTCTCCTCGTCGTCGACGTATTGAAACACGTGGGCGCCGCGCAGTTTTTTCAGCTCCTTGAGCAGGCGCACGAGCCGCCGGTCGTCGATGACCGCTTCGCGTTTGGCGCCGCCCTTGGCGCGGAATTGCAGCTTGGCCCGGCGGCCGTCGATCGTTACATGCCGGGTCCGCAACGAGGCCAGGCCGTAGGAGTTGTTCTGCCGCACATACTCCTCGTTGCCGACGCGGATGGAGGTCAAGTCCATGATCGCCACCATCCCGGACACCACGCGATTGCGCGTGAGCTTGCGCCCGGCCAGGTCGCGGGCCACGCGGCGGCGCAGCACCGGCAAAAACCGCGGGCATTGCCGCAGCCGCCAGAACTTGGCCAGGCTCGAAATCTCGTGCCACCGCTCGTGATAGATGTACTGTTTGCGGCCGCGGTCGTCGCGGCCCGTCGCCTGCAAGTGGCCCTCCGCGAGGCGGCAAATCCACACGTCCGTCCACGCCGGCGGGATCGCGAGGTCCTCGATCCGCGCGACATGCCGCCGCTCGCGCAGCCGCAGGCCATGGCCGTTGCAATAGAAAAAGCCGCTGCCGTTCCGCTCGCGCGCAAAGCCCGGCTGTTCGTCGGTGACGTAACATAATTTGGCCAGGCGAGCTAATTCCTCTGGCGCAAAGGTCTCGACCGGCAGCGTTCTGGTCGTCATAGATTGCCTGTCTCGACTAGAACCGGTTTCAAAACCATCGATGCTTGCGGCTCAGTGGCACAGGCCGCTGGCCTGTGCCGCAGTTTTGCAGTTCCTCCGCACCGGCGAGCAGCCGGTGCCACTAGTTATGAAACCGGTTCTAGTTAAAGGGCTCCCGAAACGTAGCAGTGCATTCGCTCGGCCCCCTCGCGCAGGGCGTTGAGATTCATTCGCGGCGGCAGGAACTCTTCGGCTGATGTTTTGGTAGGCATGGCTGACCTCGCGATACGCGAGCCTTGCAACTTCAAGGAGCGACGCAAAGTGTGTGCCAATCGAACGGCTGGCGGTAGCCAGGGCCGCCGGCCTTGTCGTTACCCACAAAACGGCGCTTCGTGGAGACATGTCCCGTAGGGACAAACGAAAATAGCCCAGCGATTTATCGCTGGGTACCAGGCACAGCACCGTATCAAGTCCCGTAGGGACGACGGAAGCTTCTGCCGTCCCTACGGGAC
>CAZHIV010000281.1:0-3546 GCA_964532675.1 uncultured Planctomycetaceae bacterium | reverse complement strand
TTGGAAGGAATTCCGCTATGCCGATAGTGAACATCGACCTGGCGTGGCTCAACCGGCTCTTGGGTAAAGAGTTTCCTGCCGCGACTCTGCACGAATCGCTCGACCAAATCGGCTGCGACGTGGAGGAAGTCGTCGAGATCGGCTACAGCCGCTGCCCGCAGTGCGGCTCGCTGGTCGAAAACCCGCTGGGACAGGAGGAGGCGAAGGCCTGCGGCTTCTGCGGCTTCGAATCCGAAGCGCCGTTCAAGCCGGCCGGCAAGAAGCAAGTGCTGCGGCTGGACCTGTTGGCCGATCGGCCCGATTTGTTCGACGTCGGCGGGCTGGCGCGGGCGCTGCGCGGCACGCTGGGCATCGAAAGCGGCTTGCCCAACTACGCGACGAAGCCTTCCAACATCACCGTCGGCGTCGATCCATCGGTGACCGAGCCGGAAAGCTATCGGCCGTTCATCGCTTGCGCCGTGATGACGCTGCCGCCGGTCGACGAAACGAGTCTCATTGCCATCATGAAGCTGCAGGAGAATCTGCACTGGGGCGTCGGGCGCGACCGCAAGCTGGCTTCCATCGGCGTCTACGACCTGGCGACCATTACGCCGCCGATCACCTACCGCACGATCGATCCGAACAAGGAGCCGTTCGTGCCGCTGGGGATGCCGGGAAAGAAAATGACGGGCCGGCAGATTCTTGAGTCGCACCCCAAGGGCATGGCCTATGCCGAGCTGCTGGCCGACCACAAGCGCTATCCGGTGCTCGTCGACTCGAAGGATCAGGTCCTCTCGATGCCGCCAATCATCAACAGCGAGGAGACGAAGCTCAAGCAGGGCACCACGCGCATCTTCATCGACGTGACCGGCATCAGCCAGGCGGCAGTTACCAAGTCGCTCGACACACTGGTCTGCTCGCTGGCGGAAATCGGCGGCACGATCGAGACGGTGCAAATCACTCACCTCGACGGCACGACGGACACGACGCCCGACTTGAGTCCGCGCAGTGCCAGGGTCGAACTTACTGAAGCGAAGCGCTGGCTGGGCTTGCCGCTCGACGAGAAGTCGCTGGCCGATTCGCTGCAGAAGATGCGGTTTGACGTAACATCGGCTGACCTTAGCTTGGGTTCTAGTTTGAATTCGTTAGACACTATTGAGAAAGTGATGGAGTTGGAACAGCAGTTTGATGTCAACATCCCTGACGAAATGGCCGAAAAGATTCAGTCGGTCGATCAAGCAATCGCGTATATCAAGTCGATAATGAAAAACCGCTTTACCGTTTCCTACCCGCCGTACCGCACCGACATCCGCCACATGGTCGACGTGCTGGAAGACGTGGCCATCGGCTACGGCTACGCCAATATCGAGCCGCGGCTGGTGCGGTCGATGACCGTCGGCACGCCGCGGCGGGAGGAAACTCTCAGCGAACGGGTGCGGCAAATCCTCATCGGCCTGGGATACAGCGAGATCATGAGCCTGCCGCTTACCACCGAGGAGCACCAATTCGACCGGCTGCGGATGAGGGCGCCGGAACGCTACCCGCAAGTCGCCAACCCCAAGCTCAAGGCCTACAACGTGGTCCGCACGCACCTCATGGGCGGCCTGTTCGAGGCCTTGCGCGAGAACCGCCGCCGGCCGATGCCGCAGCGGCTGTTCGAGATCGACAACGTGGTCGAGCTCGACGATGCGGCCGAGACCGGCGCGGCCGAAGAGCGGCGAATGGCATTCGTCGAAACGGGCCGCGAAAGCGGCTACGCCACGGCCCGCAGCGTGATGGACGCGCTCTTGCGCGAGCTCGGCTGGAAGGCCGACTACGCGGCCATCGATCATCCGACGTTTGTCCCCGGCCGGGCAGCTTCCTGCTCGGTCGGCGGCCAAGCTGTCGGCGTTCTCGGCGAAGTGCACCCCGAGGTACTCACGAACTTCGGCCTGACGCACCCGATGGCCTTGGCCGAATTGACGCTCGAGCGCGTGTAGCCGTTGCGGCCCGTTCATCCATCGGCCATCATGGCCGCATGCCCCGCGCGACGCCGCAAACGATCCCCGCGTTTCTTTCCAATACCGTCGACCGTCGCGGCGACGCCCGGGCGGTGGGCTGGATTCGCGACGGCAAGCTGCACTGGCGCACGTGGCGCGAGCTGATCGACGATGTCAGGCGGCTGGCCGGCGACATGCAAGCGGCCGGAATCGGGCCGGGCGACCGGGTCGCGCAGGTCTCCGAGAACCGCTACGAATGGATCGTGACCGACCTGGCCCTCCACTGGCTAGGGGCCGTCCACGTGCCGATCCACGTCACGCTCTCCGGCCCGCAAATCGCCGAGCAAATCGACGATTGCGGGGCACGGATGGTGTACGTCTCCAGCGAAGAGTTGCTGGCGAAGTTCTTCGACAAAGTTCGAGATGACATCGTAATTCGACTGCACGACGACGCGCGAAGCGAGCCGCCGGGTTCATCCCGGCAGTCGGGGGCGGGGCGATCGGCGGACGACTTGGCGACGATCCTGTATACGTCCGGCACGACGGGGCAGCCGCGGGGCGTGATGCTCAGCCAGCGGAACCTGGCGTCGAACGCGGCGGCGGTGGCCGATGTCCACGGCAGCGGCGACGACCAGACGCGGTTGTGCCTGTTGCCGCTGAGTCATATCTACGCCCGCACCTGCGATCTCTACACGTGGCTCTATCGCGGCTGGCAGCTGGTGCTGGCCGAAAGCCGCGAAACACTGGCTCGCGACTGCCAACTGGCCCGGCCGACGGCGATGAGCGCCGTGCCGTTCGTCTACCAGCGACTCGCCGAGCGCGTGCGGGCCGCCGGCGTAAGCGACGAAGCGGCCGCCTTGAGGAACGTGTTCGGTGGCAATATGGAGCGACCCTCCTGCGGAGGCGCTCCGCTCGCGCCGCACGTCGAGGCCTGGTACTCCGAGTGCGGACTGCACGTTCTGCCGGGTTATGGGCTGACCGAGACATCTCCGGTGGTGGCCACGTCGACCACCGATGGCCGGCGGCGCGGCGCGGTGGGTCGACCGTTGCCTGGGGTGCAAGTGCGCATCGCCGCCGACGGCGAAATCCTCACTCGCGGACCGCACGTGATGATGGGCTATTGGAACAACCCGGAAGCGACCGCCGAAATCCTGCACGACGGCTGGCTTTCGACCGGCGACCTCGGCCGCGTGGACGAAGATGGCTTCCTCTACATCACCGGCCGCAAGAAGGAAATCCTCGTCACGGCCGGAGGCAAGAACATCGCCCCGGTCTACCTGGAGTCGCTTCTGTGCGAGGACCCGCTGATTCTGCAGGCGCTGGTCGTGGGAGACGGGCGGAACTACTTGTCCGCGCTGATCGTTCCCAACCCCGACACGCTGCGGGCCGAAATTATCGCCCGGCGGATTTTCGTCACCACGCCCAAGCAGGCTTTGGCGCACGCCAAGGTGCAGGCGTTGTATCGCGAGCAGATCGATCAGCGTCTTGCGTGCGTTTCGTCCTACGAGCAGGTCCGCCGCTTCACGCTCCTCGACCGCGGCTTCACCATCGAGCAGGGAGAGCTGACTCCCAAGCTCAGCCTGCGGCG
>CAZHIV010000280.1:0-11601 GCA_964532675.1 uncultured Planctomycetaceae bacterium | reverse complement strand
TATTCACGAGTCCACTGGTGATGGATGGCGGCAACGGTTTTAACTATATGAACGTCAACGAACCGCTCGCCACCGGATTCGTGATTGGAGACGGATACTTCATCCCGAAAGTGGGTGGTAGCACGCAAGGCACGTTTGGATTCAGCAACATCAACACGACGGTCTTCACCGGAAATGCAGGGAACAACGACTTCACGATCTATAGCGCGGGCACTGCCTTTGGCACTTTCACGATCAACGGCGGGGCAGGCAACGACTCGTTCCTGCTCGCCCCGCAGCCAAGCGGGTACACGTTCAGAAACCTGACCATCAACGGCCAATCGGGCATAGACACCTTCACCTTGGATGCCAGTGCGTTGACCACCGACGAGAGCTACACCATTGGCTCGAACATCCTTCAAATCGCCCGCGGCCTCGTCACCGAAACGATCACGACCAGCAGCATGGATCAGATCACGCTCACCGCCGGCTCGGGCAACGACACCTTCGCGGTCAACCAGTACTCCGCAGGCACGCCGGTGCAGATTAACGGCGGCCCAGGCGACGACACGCTCAACTTCGGCGGTGGTAGCCTGGCCGCGAATATCACCGACATCGCTCAGTTCATCTTCAACGGCGATAGCGGGTTCGATCGGTTCAACATCCACAACAACGTCGACATTGGGAACTGGACGTACTCGCGGGTCAGCGGATCAATTCACGCAGTCCGCTCAGGATACGGTGGCGTCACACTCATCGCTAACACCACCGAGGAGATGACTGTCAACGCCGGCCCCGGCGCCGATACGTTCCTGGTCCCCTCGACGGCCAGTGGGACGCACACAATCTTTAACGGTGCCGGTGGTGTCGACACTCTTCAGCCGGGCTCGATCGCCTTGGGAACCGGGCTGACCACGCTGTCGCTGCTGCACGGGAAAATTACCTTCGACGCCGGCACGGCCAGCGCATTACACGGTGGCAACGTGATCATTTCGGCCTCCGGCCATTCGACGCCCAAGACCGCCCATCTGACAGCCACCACTCTCGGCGCGCATCCTGACGACAATTTGTTTGGCCTGGGGTGGCTGGAGTTTTTCAATATCACCGATATGTTGTTCACGCTCGGCACGGGCGCCGACACGGTGTATGCCCAACCTTTGGCTCTGGCCACCGTCCGCATTTTGGGCAACGACCCCACGGCTCCGCCCGGCGATACGCTCAATATTAACCTGTCGATGGCTGAGAATTATGTAGTCAACGGCACGTCCTTTAACGGCAATATCACCAGCACTAACCTCAAAACGATCAGTTACACGGGCTTTGAAACCGGCCCAAATATCATCACTCCGCCAGCTTTGCCAGGCGATTACAACTTGGATGGGACAGTAGACGCGGCGGATTACGTCGTATGGCGCAAGACTCTCGGCGAGGCGGTTGCAATTTATTCAGGTGCCGATGGCGACGGAAACGGCATTGTCGAGCATGACGATCACGGCGTGTGGCGAATGCACTTCGGCCAGACGCTGCCGCCGCCGGGATTCGGCGCTGGTGCAGCCCTTGCTGAAGTTCAGCCGCAGGAGATTAGCTTGAGCGAATCGGCTTGGCAATTGCTCAGCAGCGAATCGTTGGCCGACGATCAGGAGCCGATGTATCAGCCGCGAGCTTCCCTATTGGAGAGGTCGGTGGCCATGGATTCGCAGCTTCTCGCCGAAAGCCGGCGAGCCGTTGGCGCGCAGCAACCGAGTGGGCGAGAGTTGCGCGTCGAGGGTGGAAAGCTGTACCACGAGATGGCGCTGATGGCGTGGCTCTCGCAGGCGTGGCGACATCGACCCGGGGATCGCGAGCCGGTAGACAGTGTTGTCGATGACAACGCAGACGCGAGCGAATCAGTTTTCGACTCGTTCGATTCGAAGTTGGCAAAACTCCAGGATTTGCCGGGTCGCTCTGAATTATTCCCGCGGCGTGGGGTGGGGCTTGCCGCTCTTCGATAATCGACAGAATGCCGGCGGCGACCGTTGCTTTTAGGCCCCAAGCGTGGGCAGGACGGCGCCGGTGCGGGTGTAAGCCGGCTGCACCGAGTCGTCGAAACAACGGTACAGCCGGGCAGAACACGATGGTTACGATTCACGCTCACTTTTCATCGCTCGTCTCTTTACGCCGAAGGCGTTGCATACCGTAGCCCAGCGGCTGTGTTATTTTTCAAGGGGTGTTGAGGGAATTTGGGATAGTTTCCAGGGAGTGTTGTTTTTGAGCATGCCGTTGAGGATGACGAGTAGTTTCCTCATGCAGGCCGTGATGATGACTTTTGGTTTTTTGCCTTGGGCGGCAAGACGTTTAGCGAACGCATGAATCACCGGATTACAACGACGGGCAGAGAGTGCGGCCATGTAAAGCACTCGGCGGACCGCGGCGCGGCCACCAGTGATGCGGCGCGTGCCGCGGTGGCGTCCGCTGTCGTCGTTGAAGGGCGCCAAGCCCACCAACGCCGCGATGGCGTGGCGATTCAGGCGGCCGAGCTCGGGAACCTCGGCGACCAGCGTGGCGCTGGTGACCTTGGCGACACCCGGCACGGTGGAGAGCAGCTCGATCTTGGTCCGCCAGTCGTCGTCCGAGGCGAGCAACCTGGCGATTTCGGCTTCCAGCTGATCGATCTCCTTTTCCAGCAGCTTCAGCACGTGGCGAATGCTTTTTTGCGCCGCCCGGGCCGTGGTCTGCTGCGAGCGATTGGACTCCATCGTTCTGATGTCGATGATCTGCCGGCGTCGGGCCACGAGCTGCATCAGCTCCGCCCGCTGCGTGGGATCCTCTTCCAACAGGCGCGGCTGGACTTGCTGGCCGAAGCGGGCCAGGACCAAGGCATCGATGCGATCGGTCTTGGCCAGGATGCCCAAGGCCTTGGCGAAGTCGCGGACCTGGCGCGGGTTGACCACGGCCACGCGATAGCCGGCTTCGAGGAGAGCCGTGACGAGCGCTCGTTCGTAGCCGCCCGTGGCTTCGACCACCACGCGCGCCTGGGCCGAAGGAGGCAACTTGTCGATCAGCGAACGAAAGGCAGGACGCGAATTGGCGACGCTTTGGCGGTGGGGCCCCTCGGCGCTCATCCAGGCCACGTCCAGCGAATCCTTGGCGACATCGATCCCGATCCACGTAAGGGCGCTATCTTGCATGATGGAACCATCCCTTCCTTGCGAATGCGAGCTCGAGCGGGCGCGAGGCCGCACTCGGCTCTGGCGGCTGTTCGGGCTTGTGATTCCAGGCCGGCCACGATCACGCTGGGCTGCGGCGTCGTTGGCGCCAAGGGTCGTTCGACCTGTGGCCGGCCGCCGGTCGCGAAGCTTATTTTTTGTGCGGGGCTGCGCAGCCCCGCACAAAACTTCGCTCCCAGCCTGTTCCAAGATAACACTGTTTGGTAATGAAGACATACAAGGGTCGGTCGCCGCGACCGCACCCTGGGTAACGGACCAACAACAATCCATGAAACCCCAACGGGGTTTAACTAATGTGTAACGCCTACGGCGTAAACGATTCTCGATCGCTCGTTCCCCAGAGTGCGCCGCTTCGCGACGACTCTGGGCTTCGGAGTGTAACGCCTTCGGCGTAGAGATTGCCGAAGTTATTCTTGAGCCATCCCTAAGTACATTTATTTGATACAAATCGGGCCGGGTGCAACAAAGATGTCAGGAACCTTTTTCTTGTCCCGAAGGCATCAGAGTCTATAAAAGATTCCTGAAACCTTTTCTCCCTCGCTTTAGGTCGTCCGTGTGAGTGTACGGAATTGAAACGACTCTTAACGAGTGCGTTTCCGCCGGCTCCGAGCCGGGGCTCTCGAAGCCAGTAGGATTCCCGCCCCCGCCGCGAGCAGTCCCAGCGACGCCGGCTCGGGGATGATCGCTGCGGTGTAGATGCCCAGCGAGCCGTCGTCGAACTCGGCGGTGAACACGAGCGCAGGGCCGCTGAGCGCCGAGTCGTAACCCAGGTTCAGTTCGGCGATGGCTTTGCCGTCAAGCAGTTGTGTGGTGTCGATGACGCGGAGCAGCGTGCCGTTGTCCCAGAGGTAGATGCCTATTTCATCACCGCCGATAAACCTGGCCTCGAAGAGGATGCGGCTGCCGTCGATCGACACTTTGTCCAAATCGAAGCCGTGAAACGTGAGCGTGCCCTGTCCGGGGACGAGCGTGTTTTCGTCGGCGACGGTGGTGAGCGGACCGGTAAGGTTGGTGTAGATGCCCTCCAGCCCGTTCTGGTCCTCGCCGCCGAAGGCGACGTTGGAGCCGTCAATGCCCGGCTCGGCGAGATCGTCAAAGAGCACGCCGCTGCTGGGGCTGGCGGTGTTCACAGTGTCGGCGATTACTGTGAGCGAGCCGGCGGTCGTCGCCAGCATCAAGATGCGGTCGAAGTCGCTGCCGTCGGTGATCTCGGCCTCGATGGCGATGTTGCCGTCGAAGGCGACGTCGTCGTCGAAGTCGGCGAAGCTGTAGGTCGGCAGTCCGGGCACGGGCGTGTCGGTATCCACGACGCTCGTCAGCGGCCCGGTGGCGTTGGTGTAGATGCCGGTCGTGAAGTCGGAGCCGGTGCTCGTTGCATTGCCTTTGAAGACAACGGCGCCCCCGGACAGACCCGGCGCGAACACGTTGTCGAATGTCGTGCCGGTGGTGGGGCTAAGGGTGGCGATGGTGTCGGCGTGGCGGGTGGCGATCGTACCGTTGTCGCTCACGCTCACGTCGCCACCAGTAGTCAAACTGTCGATCTCACCCGCGAAGCCAACCGTGGCGACACCGCCCGTGACCTCGATCCGCGGATCGTCGAAGCTGGTGTAGAAGAACCCCGGCAGGCCGGGCGGCGTCTGGCCGAAAAACGCGACCTCGCTGAGCGTCGCGCCGTCGAACAGGTAGATGCCCTCATCGCCGTTGTCATCGTCGCCCCGGAAGGCGACCTGGCCCGCCTCGATCACCGAGTGATTCACGTTGAAGTCGTTAAAATTGCCCGAACCGGAGCCGGGCACGGAGGTGGCGGTGTCGACGATCTTGGTGAAGTTGAAATTCTGCGCAAAGGCGGGATAAGCGGTGACGAGGGTGGCCGCCGAGGCCAGGATGAGGGTATGTCGTATCATGTTCATCAGTTGGTCCTTTAAAAATCAGGGCGTAAAGCTCAGGGTCAAAAATTCAGGAAGAATTAGGCTTCGTCTCAATACTCCCTCCCCGCCTCGGGTGAGGGTTGGGGAGGGGCTAATTCCGCGGCGAATCATCACCCTCCCCCAACCCCTCCCATCCAGGGAGGGGAGTTTTGGGACAAAGCCTCGTAGTGGGCCGCGTCGTCTTCGACCCCCGTACCAGGATCAGCAAGAGGGCCCGCCGAGCGCCGTCGCAAAAAAGTGTGGATAAGCAGGAGCTGGCATTGTAGCAAACTTGACCACTTGGTGTATACGGTCGGTGAGTCTGCCCGCAATACGATTTTCACTTAGCCGGTCACCTTTGCTCTCCATGGAGTGGCCAAAAAATAAGTGTACATGCGTCTACTTATCGGGTAGGCTGCCATCGCACGTCGTTGTTTGGCAACCCGATCGTTACGCCCCAGCCGTCCTTTGGCGCGCGTGGGCTAGCGGTGCGCGCGGACCTGCACTCGGGTGGCGAGTCTTGGCCGCGCCTCTCGCGATAAGATGCATGGAATCCCAATAGTCCGCGCGCTTTGGTACACCCTGTGCCGGCAAACGCCTGCCTGGCAGCGCCAACGGCTGACGCGGGGCCGCAGAATGACCGAGTTTTGCAATAAAAAACGGTGTTTCGAAAGTGGCGCAGAATGCGAGGCTGCTTCGCCGCACGCGTCCCGACGAGAAACGGCGCGAGGCGCCACGCGGGGCTCGCGGCGCCTACCGCACCTTGACGCGGAACCGCTGGATGCCGCCGTCGCCCGGTTCGACGGGGTCTTTGATTTCCCAGCGGAGGATTGTCGAGCCGGTGTCGTTGGGCTCGGTGAGGAAACCGGCGTCGACGCTGCTGGTGGCCGAGTCGGGCACGTACTCCAGCCGGGCTGCCAGGTTGTCGACGATCGTCACGTTGCCGATCACCTGGTCGCCGATGTTGTCGAACCGCAGGGTGAACTCGATCTCTTCGCCGGGCAGCGCGTGGCCGCGGGAGGCCAGCTTCACCAGCCGCAGGCGGGGCCGATTCGGCTCGTCGGTTTGATAGACGATGCCCGGCTGGCGGACGCCGATCATCCCCTGGGCCATCTTCACGCCGAAGGCGACCTGCGGCGCCTGGTCGCCGGTCCAGGCGATGGCCGACTCGATGGAATCCTCCAGCAAGGCCCGCTCGGCGGCGGAGACTTCGCCCGTGCGGATAATTTCGAGGTTGGCATACACGGCCAGCGAGGTGTAGGCGTCCATCGTTGCCTGCAGGTTTTCCAAGCCGCCGGCCTGCTGGCGCTGGCGGAACAAGCTGGCCGGCCGCTGGCCGAGGTCCACCGCTACCGCGTGCCGCTGCTTCGATGTGACGACCGGCAGCGTCTCCTCGGCGCGAACTGGCAGGAGCTCCTCGCGCATCTCGTTGATGAACACCGGCTGCTCATGGGCGACGAGGTTTACTACCCTGCGCACGGCGGCGAATCGCGGTGCATAGATGCAGACGCGATTGCTGGGCGTGACGACGACGCGGCCGTCCACCGTGTCGTAATGCCCGACGGTGTCTTCCTCCTCGAGCCCTTCGACGACCCAATCGGCCCGCACGCCGGCCGGTGTGCCGAAGTCGCCGCCGTCGCAAAGGTATTCGTCGCTCGGTCCGACGAGCGGGCCGTACGGATCCGTCGCGCTGGCAGCGCCGTAGCCGGGACCGGACGGGTGACAACTCGGACACGTGGCAAACCCCTCGGCCGGCAGCTCCGCGTGCGAAACGACGATCGCCTCGGCGTCGTCGGCAGGCGCGTCGGCCGGCGCCAACTGCGGATCGAGGTTTTCACCCGCAGGCAATGCCGGATGAATCACCGGCGCCGTGCACGAGCACAAGATGAGCGTTGCCATCGCGATGAGCACGCAGCGCCACCAGTCGGGCAGCCGCCCGGCGTGGTCTGTGTACGCGTCGCTCTGTGCCACATCATCCATGCCATGTCACCGCGCTGGCGAAGTATCCTGAGGACAAACCGAATCATGGTCGTAAACGAGAAACGGCGGCGCGGCCGCGCCGAGCTCCGCTTGCGACGTCGCGCCGCTGGGCACCCGGCCGCCGATTCGCAGGATGGCCACGGGCCGGCCGCGATAATCGGCCGTCACCAGCGGGTCCTCTCCGGCCGGCGCTTCGATCCACGGCTGCTCGCCTCCGGCCGGCTGCGCCACCGGCAGCGCTTGCTGTGGATCTTCGACGTAGATCACGCGCGTCACGAACGCACCGCCCGCGGCGAGCTGAAGCTCATCGAGCGTGAGCTCGACGGGAATTGGATACCGCAGCGCAAGTCCCGGCGGCGGGTACAGCCGATCGACGACTTCGACGGTGGGAAAGAGCTCGAGTCCCGGATTGTTCGGGATTTCGGTCACTTGCAGGCGATACACCGGCCCGATGGGAAGCCCCACGAGCAAGTCGCCGGACCGGGTGTCGGCAAAGCTCCCATTCGCGGCCAGCGCGATCCGGGCCCCTTGCGGAGCCCGGATTCGCACCGGCTGGAAATACCCAGACAACGGTCCGCCCCGGTGAAGTCGCAGGCTGCCAATCGCTCCCGGAGGCATGGCACCGGCCATCAGCCAATGCACTGGCCCGTCCTGCGCCGCGGCCGAAGGCCCCGTCGCAATCCAAGCCAGTACTGCCCATCGCAGTATGCCCTCGACTCGCGCCCGGCGGGAAACCGGACGCGCGAGCACCAGCACCGTTGTCATTGGGAATATCGTGTCGAATGTGAGTACGTGAGTAAGTGAGTAAGTGAGTGGGTGAGTAAGTGAGCGCGTCCGGGAATCAATTTTCTGTAGGGAACGGCCTCTGTGCCGTTCCGTCGATCCAACACCCAACGCGGAACGCCACAGAGGGCGTTCCCTACAGTTAGAATTTCCGGACACCCTCTAGTAAGTGAGTAAGTAGCTTTGGAGCGAGGAGCAAAATTATTGGCCATCGGCCGGATGACGCGGAGCGAACAGGCCGGAAAGCCAGCCCGGCACGACCCGCAACGGCTCGCGCTGCGTTTCGTCGACGTAGACGTTCGAGACCGGCCGCGGGTAGTTCAGCCCCGGCCGCTGCTTCACCGAAAGCTTCACCTTCGAGGTGGGCGGCGGCATCATCACCCGCGTGCGATTCTTCATGATGTGCTTCTGCAATCCGGCGGGCGTGCCGAGCGGCACGTGCGGCGGACCGGGCAGGCCGATCGGCGTGCCCGTGATCGGCATGCCCCAAGTCGGCGCACCGGCGACCATGTTCGGCGGCACGGCGGGCGGCGCGAAGCCGCTCGTGGGCATGCCCATCGGCATCCCGGCCATCGATCCGTCGCCGTACGGCCCGCAATACTGCGCCGGCGCGACGCCGCCCGCCGGCGGCAGTCCGGCCGCGTCCAACTCTTCGTTGTACAATGCCTGGCTCTCGGGCGATGGTGCCGGTCCGCCCTGCTCGTGCGAGGCGGGGATCACGAACTGCGGCTCGTATTCGGGCGATGCGCCGCCTTGCCGCAAATCCTTGTTGCCCATTCGCAATATCGCCAGGATCGAACCGCGGCGGTCCGCCTCGGCAATCGGATCCACGCCCGGATCGAGCCGCGTGCTGACGAGCGTTTCCACGCCGGCGAGCGCGAGCTCCTGAAATTCCGGATCGGGCAGATAGATGACCTTCGTCACGAAGTTGCCGCTCAGCACCTGGTCAAAGTCTTCTTCCGTGAACTGCACGGGGATCGGCGAGTGAGCCAGGTAGGCATCGGTGCGCGGGGTGACCGGCGCGATTTCCAGCGTTGGGAACAGCTCGATGCCAGGCCGGCCGGGGACGTTCGTCAGCCGCAGCCGATAGATCGCGCCCTGGTAAAAATCCTGCCGTGCAGGAATCACCAGCGGCGTCGAATCGAACATGCCATAGCTGCCGACATCCCACGACACTTGCACTCCCTCGTCGCCCAAAAACGCGATCTGCGAAGTCGGAACCGCGCCAAACGCGGCCTGGTCGACATACGCCTCGGTCGAGCCGGGCCGCATGGAATGGCCGTGCCCGTCGAACAATCCATGCCCAAAACCAGCCGACTGGACACATCCGCTCTCGCAACATTCGCCCGGCACGCAGCCATAGGCGTCGCCGCCGCCACCGGCGGTTTCACAACCGCACGATTCGCCGCAGCCGTTGACGTAGCTAGCCTGCATCACGCCGCCGGGCGCGGCCCCGCCGCCGGCCGGCATTGGGCCGCCTTGTGCAAACTCGCCGTGAGGACCACCGATGTTTCCGCCCATGCCGTCTCCGAATCGGCCCACCGCGCCGCCATAGAGTCCGTATGGATAACCGGCCGGCGGAATCACGCCAGGACCGGGACCGCCCACTCCGGGGCCAGGCTCCATCAGCCGCGAGGCGGGCGGCAGGTTGTAGGCCAATCGGCCTCCACAACCAGTCGCCGCCACTGCTGCCAAGCACAAGAATCCCACGAGTGCACGCTCAACTCGCATGACATCCCCCCTTCGCATCATTTCACCTCACCGACTAATTCGCTAGCAGGCTGCATAACTGCCGTGGACGCTGCGCGCCAGCGGCACCTACAATCCGGCCCGCTCCGGCGACACGCCTCGGCGCGAGTCCGTCGCGGCCGCCCGTTGCTGAAGACGATTTGCCGCGTCCATCGCGCTGCCACTGCATTGCAGCGCACGCCGACGCGGACGATCGTCTCCGCGAATTATTGGTCGGCCCCGCAGAACCGGTTTCTTTGGCAAAACCGTCAAATCCGGCATAGGAACAGCAGATTGCCCCGTTTAACATCCATGCTGGTCCTGCTGGCCGCGGCTGCACTCGTAGCATCGCGCGACCGCCTCGGCGCCGCCGGCACGGCCACAGATGTCGCACGCCAAACGCGCGAAACGCCGGTCGACAGCCCGTATGACGTTCCCACTCAGAGTGGCCAACATGGCCAACAATCGGCGAGCTCGTCGTCGGTGGGCGATAAGCTGCTGGTGCAAGCAGCCACGGTGCTTGAGCGCCGGAAGAGCGTCTCTGCCCGGTTGCGGCACCAGGTTTTTCTCGGCGCCGACCAACTCTATGGCGTCGGCAGCTATCGGCAGCAAGGAAGCGGCGCCGACCTGCGCGTCTGCTTGGAGTTACAAATCGCCGGCCAGCAGTCCAGCCTGCGGCAGGTATCGAACAGCCGATTCTTGTGGATCGATCGCCAATTGCCCACCGGTCGCAACGTGTCGCGGATCGATTTGCGGCAACTGCGGTCCGACCCGGTGTTGAGCGTTGCCGGCGCCAATGAGCTCGAGCCCGGCAATGCGACGTGGTCGTCCATGCGGCCCGAATTGATCGGCCACAGCGGCGGCTTGCCGAGCCTGCTCGCCGCACTCGCCGACAATTTCTCGTTCCTGCCGCCGCAGGCGATGCGGCTGGCGGCGCAGTCGCCCGCCGATCCGCAGTCGGCCAGTATCCCGGTGTTTGCCGTCGTCGGCCATTGGAAGCACGACAAGCTGCTGGCGATGCTGGGTCGGAGTGCCGAGTTGCCAGCCGAGGCTCGGGATCCCGATGCAATCAACGATCGACGCTCGATGCTCAACTCGCTGCCCAATCGGGTTCCGCAGGAAGTGTTGTTGCTCGTTGGCCAGGCAGATCTCTTTCCCTACCGCATTGAATACCGTCGCTTAGAAACGCCGCTCGTGGCTGCCCGCGACGCACCGCCCATCCCCTACCAGCTCAGCGCCAATCCGCTCGTGGTGCTGGAGCTTACGGATATCGCCTTCGACGTGCCGATCGCCGCGGGACAATTCGATTACTCCCCCGGCGACGCACAATGGGTCGACCAGACGACCGCGACGCTCGAGCGGCTTCGCAGCGCGCGAGAGCAGCAGCTCGCGGCCCGTGCCGGAAACGATCAGCGCTCGTTGCCCGTCCGATGAACGGCGGCCAATGCGGCGGCTAATTGCGTTGGCGGATTAATGTCGCCGCCGTCGAGATTGCCGCCACCATGCCGTCGGCGCGGGCCGTGCCTTGCCACGCGCGGTCGAAGGCCGTGCCGTGGGCGACGCTCGTGCGCACGATCGGCAGGCCCAGCGTGATGTTCACCGCCGCGTGCATGCCGAGCAGCTTCAGCGCGATATGTCCCTGGTCGTGGTACATGGCAACGACGGCGTCGAACTCGCCGTCGCGGGCACGCAGCATGAGCGTGTCGGTTGGATGGGGGCCGGAAACGGTCAATCCCGTACGGGCCGCTTGTTCAGCGGCCGGCCCAATAATAGTGCGCTCCTCGTCGCCGAACAGGCCCTCCTCGCCGGCATGCGGATTGAGCGCGCACAGGGCCAACCGCGGCCGGTCGGCCCCCAGCCGGCGCATGGCGGCGTCGGCCAAACGGCATTTGGACACGATCGCCTCGGGCGTCAGATCATTAAAGACGCTGCGGAGCGACTGGTGCAAAGTGACGTGCACGACGCCCAGGCCGTGCGGCGGACGAATCGCTTCGCCGGGCGGCAGATAAAGCATCATC
>CAZHIV010000279.1:0-4869 GCA_964532675.1 uncultured Planctomycetaceae bacterium | reverse complement strand
CAGCTCGCTGCGAAACGTCGGGCCGGAAAGGTCGAATGCGCAGATGAGGGCATCGGGCTTCTTTTCCTCGATCAGGTAGAACATGTCGCGCGTAAAGCCGTACACGGCCCCGACCTGCTCGCCGCGGGGACTCGACATCTCCGGCAAAGCGTGGAACACCTGGAAGATGAGCGAGTGGGCGTCGACGACCCAGACGTCCCAGCCCTTGATGTCGACCCGCTGCGGCTGCGGCGCGCAGGGCTCGTCGGCCGGCGCACGCCCTGTGCCGAGGCGAGGCGTGCAGGCTTGCCCCAGCGGCTGGTCGGCCGGCTGCGGAGCAGGAGCATCCCGGTCTAATCCGGGAAAGGAACGCTGCTTGGAACGAGTCGAGGCCACGCAATAAAGTCGAACAAAACGAAGGAATAACTCGTACAGGACGACTCGGAATACTCATCCTATCCGTTTCGTTGACGGGCGGTAATCCCCTAATTAAGCTGGACTTAGGGCGATTCCGCGCGCACGAAGGAAGCACGGCGTGGTGGCACGCCCACAGGCTTTGCGATGGGCGTGCCGTCAACCACGCCCTTCGAGGACTCAGGGCGTGTCACCCCTAGCCTGTACCTGATAACCGACTCGTCGAGGCATGCCATGCCGGCACGGCAAGATCAAACGCTGCAAATATTCTTGATTGTGTTCATCTTCGCTTTCCTGGTGAGCGCAGTGGTGGCGTATCTCGGCTGGAAGGGTTATAGCGACGCGGAGCAGCGTGCCGCCAGCCTGCAGGAATCGCTGAACGCCAAGAACACCCAGACGCAAAACCAGCAGACCGAGCTCGAAGACCAGCGGGAGATGATGGGTTTCGGCCGCAACGACAATCCGACCGCTGTCAAGGAGGCGTTCGAATCGGACATGAAGACGATGGGAGCCGGCGTCGCCGAGGATGAAAGCCGGTCGTATCGCAAGGTGCTGGAAACGGTGTCCGCCGAGCTGCAGAACACGGCCAAGCGCGAGGCGGCGCTCAAGGTGGAAGTCAATAAGTACGCCCAGCAGCTGCAATCCGTCGAGCGCGAAAAGGAGGCCCAGCTCGCCCAGGCCCATGCGGCGATGAAGAAAGCCGAGGCGGACGCCGCCGCGCAGCGCAACGCGTTTCAACAGGACCGTGCCGAGCTGGAAAAGACCAAGCAGGAGCTGCAGAAGAACCTCGACCAACAGCGGTCGAACTACGAAAAACAAATCGCCGAGCGCGATACCAGGCTAAAGGACCTGGGGACGAAGATTGCCAAGATGGAGCATGCCAATCGCATCCTGATCGAGCAGCGTAAGGACGAGCCGGGCAGCTTTGAAATCGCCGACGGGCGGATCTCGTGGGTCAATCAGAACGGCACGGTGTGGATCAACCTGGGAACCGCGGATTCCCTGCGGCGGCAGGTGACATTCAGCGTCTACGAGGCCGACCTGCACGACGCCGCCAAGGCCGAGAAAAAGGGCAGTATCGAGGTAACGCGGCTGCTGGGCGAGCACATGGCCGAGGCCCGCATCACCAACGACACCGCGACGAACCCGATCATCGTCGGCGACCAGATCTACAGCCAGGTGAGGCACCGCGGCAAGAAGCTGCGTTTCGAGCTGACCGGCGTTATCGACTTCGAAGGCGACGGGCGAAGCGACATGCATCTGGCCCGCGAGTTGATCGAATTGAACGGCGGGATCGTCGACGCGTACGTCACGAGCGAGGGCGACGTGGAAGGCGAGATCACGGCCAATACGCGATACCTCGTGCTGGGCGACGTGCCGGAGTCGCCGACGCAGGTCAAGTTGCGCTCCGCATGGGACGAGATGAGCAAGGACGCCGCGGACGTGGGCGTGGAAACGATTACCATCACCGACTTTCTGGCGCAGATGGGATACAAGCCGCAGGACCGCACCGTCGTCTTGGGCGCGGGCGCCTCGGCGCGCGACTTCCCGGCCGTGCGGGAAACCGGCGCCGCCCCGGTGGCGTCGCCGCGGTTCCGGCCTCGCACGCCGTACCGGGCGCCGGCAACTCCGCCGCAGTGAGATGACAGCCGCCGCTCGCGGCCTTAGCGCCCAACCGCAAGCGGAGAATCTAGCGGTGCGGCAGAACAGCGTTCTATTTGAAGAGCTGCGCGCGAACTCTTTGCAATTCCTTCGCGGCCGGTTGCAGGGTGCGGGGCAGCGTTGTTGGGTCGAAGTGTTGCGGCTCGACGAACAGCAGGGCCGGGCTGGGGAGCTTGCGCGAGGCGGCCAGTCGCTTCAAGAGGCGGCGTGTGGAGAAGCTCAGGCCGTGGGCCCGGGCCAGCTCGCGAAAGAGCTTCGACCCGCTGTTTGCGGTAAAGCGGCTCTTCGGCCGGCGCGTGGCGCGGAACCAGATCCATAGCGCTGCGATCAGAATCGCAGCCATGCCGACAAGGATCAGCAGCTGGTTCGTGGCGTCGGCGGTCCGCTGGTGATCGAACCGGCCCCAGACGCGGTGCATATCCTGCCGCGCGGCGAAAAGACAGGACAAGTTGACGACCAGTAGGTTCATTGGGCGTCTCCGACTTGCGCGGCGTGGTCGTTGGAAACGCCGGATGCACGTCTCTGATGTTGCGCGAGGCTTTGCCGAGCCGTGTCGGCGATGGTGTGATTCGCGTCGTTGCTTGCCAGTTGCAGCACGGCCGAGACAGCCTCACCGCTGCAATGGGCCAGTGCGGCCAGCGCCTCGGTTCGCACACTGGCGTTTTCGTGCTTTGCCAGTTCGACAAGCTGGTCGCACACGTCTTGCGTGGCCTGCATGGCGACGGCCATTTCGATTCCCCGCAGGCGGGCGGTAACCGACGGCGACGTCAATTCCTCCAGCAATCCGTCGACGGCCGCGTCGTCGACTTTGTGCACGAGCAGGCCGGTGGTTTGGATGGCGTGCTCATCCAGCAGATCGAACATCGCGCGATAACGGACGAAATTGAACTCGGCCAGCGAGGATCGGGCGGCGTCGCGGACCTCCGCCGAGCGATCGTCCAGCAACTCGACAAGCACCCGGAGGGCGTCGGGAATACGGCGCGGACGAAGCTGGCGGACGGCCGCGGCCTGAACGCCGGCATCCGGGTCCTCCAGCGCCGCCAGCACGACCATGTCGACGGGCGGGCCATCGAGCTTCGCCAGCGCCTGGCAGGCGGCGCGACGTCCGTCCGCCAGTCCTTCGCGCACCACGAGCACCAGCAGGGTGAAGAGCGCCTCGTGCTCCATTTCGCTGGCGACGGCGAGCTCGATGGCGATCGCCTGCGCGCGGCCGTCGAGGTCCAACAGCATTTCGCGCTGCGATTCGAGCCAGGCCACATTGCGGAGCCGCTTCATGTTGTGCAATACGCGGAGCGGCAGGGGGCGCTTTAACTCCTTTAGCAGGAACTCGACGAACGGCCGGTCGGTGCGGCGGGCAATGGCTTCCAGTGCTGCGGCGGGCGCATCGGTGTCGCGCAGCAGGGCCAGCAGCCGCTCGAAGACGGCTGGGCTTTCGCGCTCCGAAAGCGTCGAAACTAGATGCCGGTGGCAAGCGTGTTGCGAATCGCCCAGGATCCGCAGCAGCAGCGGGTGATCGCACGGCGCCAGGAGCAGGAAGGCGTCGAGAATTTCGCTCCGGATGTTTTGCGCAGCGTGGCTCAGGGCGCGTTCGAGTGCGGCCAGCGCTTGATGGCGGACGAACGCGGGATCGCGCTCTGTATGGTCTGTGCCGCCGATCCATTGGGCCGACCAATCGTGCAGCCGATTGGCCAGTTGAAGAATCGTGCCCGCGATCTCATTTGCCGTCGGATGGTTCGGGTTCTCGGCGGCCTTGAGCAGGGCCGGGAACGAGTCGAAGTTGTGGCAGGCGAGAATGAACTGGCAGGCGCTGCTCGAGAGCGTCGCATCGCCTCCCAACAGGGCGGCTTCGAGGGCGGGCGCCGCATGGTGCGGCATCGCCCTATGCACTTCGGCAAGGACGGCTCGCTCGGCGTCGCCGAATGCGGCGAAGTGGCGCAGCAATTGGAGATGACTCGGCAGATCGACGCGCTGGACGGTTGCGCGGATCGCGGCGGCGCGGACTTCGGCCGAGCTGGATCGGAGGCCGGCCGCCAGCAGCGGCAGCACTGCCCGGTTGCGGGTTGCAGCGAGAGTCTGCCGGGTGATGTCCAGTCCGCGTGCCACGGCGTGCGTCCCAGGTTCTCGGCGATGGAAACGGGTCGATAGCTACCTAAAATGCCTTATCGGCGACGGTGGGGCGGTCCAGACAGGGCAACCGCGGGGTGCCGTACAAACGCCCCAGCTACCACCGCCCGGATTGCAGCAGAACGGCTCGGCTCGGCCGGTCGTTGCAAATGTTGGGCAAGGAAGCGAAACTTACAGGGGCGCGGGGCAATGCGCGGCAGTTCAGTCGAGGGAGCAGCCATGTCGATCTCGCGGACCGGAAGCGAAGTCTTTGAGCAGGAGTTTTTGCCGACCCGGGCAAAGCTGCTGGAGGTCGCGGCGGCGCTCGACCGGATCGACCGCGCCGGCTACGGAGGCGGCGACGGCGACGCTCGCAGAACGCAGCTCCAGGCGGCCATCCAAATCCTGCTGCGACCGGAAGACGATCGGGCGGAGCAATTGCAATTGATTTTCAGCCGGCACTACGACAACGATTGGCGGGATAAATTCCGAATGACGAACGACGAATGACGAATGCAGGCGGCTTGTTTTTCATTTGCCATTCGTTATTCGACATTCGGTCATTCGTCATTTACGTCCATGTACTACATCGACCCCCACATCCACATGGTGTCGCGGACGACCGACGACTACGAGGCGCTGGCCAAAATGGGCTGCGTCGCCGTGAGCGAACCGGCTTTTTGGGCGGGGTATGACCGGGGCAGCGCCGCG
>CAZHIV010000278.1:0-10437 GCA_964532675.1 uncultured Planctomycetaceae bacterium | reverse complement strand
AGGTCAGGGGAATTTCGGATTTCGGATTTCGGATTGCGGAATGGAAAGACGCAAACACAATCCGCAATCCGCAATCCGAGATCCGCAATCGAGGATGTCCAATACGACCTCTATCGCGTGCTGCGAAGTATTGTCGCCAAGAGCGCCAGCGAGCGGCGGGTGGCCATCGCGGATTCGAAGGTGCTCTATCATCCGGGGCTCGGGCTGCGGCAGCTCGAGCGGGGCGTGCATGCGGTGTTGCTCTCGATGCGGCAGTCGCTCGCCTGCTGGTCGGCGATGGTGCGTTGCTGCGAGGCCGATCCGGACGGCCATCACCGGCGGGCTTGCTGGCCCGAGGGCTTCGATTGCCCGTTGCCGGTGGACGCGGCGGGCGAGGAAGTGGCTCGGCTGGCGGCGCGGCTCGGCCGCGCCTGCGATGGGTGCGGCGTGCGGCCGCTGGCCATCCGCGCCCGGCTCGTCTTTCCCGAGCAGTTCAACTCGCTGGTCGAGCACTACGGCACTAAGGGGGCCGCGCTGTCGCACGTGACGGTGGGTTTGCTGCGCGAAGTGATGGATTTGGTTTGCCCGGTCGCCGCGGCGACCTCGCCGGACGCGCCCCGAGTCCCCAGCCCCCAGCCCCCGATTTACTGCGTTTGCGACAAGCACGGGGCGCGCAACTACTACACGGCGCTGCTGCAGCATCATTTTTCGGAGCACTGGATCGAGCCGGTGTTCGAGAGCCACGCTCTAAGCCGCTACGAATGGGGGCCGGAGGAGTCGCGCGTGCGCGTCACCTTTCGCATGAACGGCGAGACGTTTCTACCCACGGCGCTGGCCTCGATGACGGCCAAGTACCTGCGCGAGCTGGCGATGCGGGCGTTCAACCAGTTCTGGGCCGCCCACGTCCCCGGCCTGCGCCCAACGGCCGGCTACCCGGCGGACTCGCACCGCTTCCGCGAGGACGTCGCCGCCGCGCAAAGTGAACTAGGAATCGATGACCATTTGCTGTGGCGACAAAGATAATTCACCACAGAGACACAGAGGTCACGGAGAAGAGACAGAAATGTCCAAGCCGTTTCTTCCTCGCCCACGACATCACGAGCAAGGCCCGGTTTCATTGTTGGTGTTCGTATTGAACACCCAGCTATTTCTTCTTTCTCAGTGATCTCTGTGTCTCTGTGGTCAAGCCGAATCGCATTCGAGTATGTTCATTTACATTGCACGACATGCCTGGGCGGGGGAGCGCGGCGACTCGCGTTGGCCGGACGATTCGCTGCGCGAACTGACGCCCGAGGGCATCGAGCGTTACACGAAGGTCGTGAAGGCGCTGGCCGACCGCGGGTTTGAGCCGCAGCGCATCGCGACCAGCCCCTACATGCGGTGCCGCCAGACGGCCGACGTCATCGCGGAGCACGCGGGCGGGCATCCGACGATCGACGAGCTCGAAGCGCTGAAGCCGGGGTCCGAGCTGGAGCCGCTGTTGGAATGGTCGCGAGAGCAAGGCGACGCGGACACGTGCTGGGTCGGCCACAGTCCGGACGTCGAGTGGCTGGCCGCGGCGCTGATGGGCGACGGCAGCGGCCGGGTCCGCTTCGCCAAGGGGGCCGTGGCGGCGTTCTCGTTCGAAAGCGGCATCAACGCGGGGGCGGGCGAACTGTATTGGCTGGCGACGGCCAAGTCGCTGGGGATTTAATAGAGGTCTCACTGTGATGGAAGCTCAATTGCAGCAACTCATCGAGCTTCAAAAAGAGCAAAACCAATTGCTGGCGCGATATCTCTGGCGGTTGCGATTCAGTTTGCTTGCTTTGTTACTCCTGACCACCGGCATCGCCATCGGACTTGGGGTTCTCGCGTATCGCATTCGTTCGACTACGCCAGGGCCGACTGTGCCTCCAATGGTGTTCCCACGGGGACCCATAACTCCCGCCCCGGCTGGAGATATCCAAATCGATCCAACCGTTCCGGGGACTGGTTGATGCGGTTTGTCATTCACTCCCGGGAGCACCAATCCGCCGCCTTGGCAAGATCCTAGGACGGACCACTAATTCGATGGAACGCAATACGAAATTCGACGCTATCGTGATCGGCGGCGGGCATAACGGGCTCGTATGTGCGGCCTATCTGGCGCGGGCCGGGCACAAGGTGTGCGTGCTGGAGCGGCGGCACGTGTTGGGCGGGTGCGCGACGACCGAGGAGCTGTGGCCCGGTTACAAAGTCTCCACCGCGGCGTACGTGATCAGCCTGTTTCTGCCGCAGATCATTCGCGAGCTGAAGCTCAAGGAATACGGCCTCACGATCCTGCCGCGCTCGCCCTCGTCGTTCACGCCGCTGCCCGACGGGCGCAGTTTGCTCCTTGGGCCGGATGCCGACCTGTGCCGGCGCGAGATCGGCAAGTTCAGCCCGGCCGATGCCGAGGCGTACCCGCGCTACAACGCCTTTCTGGAGCGGGTGGCGCAGGTGCTCGAGCCGGTGCTGAGCCAGGCGGCGCCCGACCCGCTGCCGCTGCCCGACGACTGGCGCGACATCGGCCTGGCGAAGCGGTTGCGCGACGGCAAGAAGCTGTGGGCGCTGTACCGCGCGTTGGGCGAATTGGGGGCCGACCTGCCGCCGGCCGTGGAACTGCTCACCGGCGCGGCGCGGCCGATCCTCGACCGCTGGTTCCAGAGCGACGTGCTGAAGGCCACGCTGGCGACCGACGCGATCATCGGGGCCTTCCTTTCGATCAGCTCGCCGGGCAGCGCGTACGTGCTGTTGCACCACGTGATGGGCGAGGCGGGCGGCGCTCGCGGCGTGTGGGGCTACGTGCAGGGCGGCATGGGCGGGCTGGCGACCGCGCTGGCCGGGGCGTGCAGCGACCTGCGGGTGGAGATCCGCCGGGAGTCGCCCGTGCGGCACATCCTCACCAGCCGCGGGCGGGCTGCCGGCGTGCAACTGGAAGACGGCACGCAGATCGAAGCCAAGGTGGTTGCCTCCAGCGTCGATGCGCACCTGACGTTCGAGAAGTTTCTCACGGCCGAAGAGCTGCCCGATTACTTCCGCGAGGCGGTGGCACGGATCGATTACTCCTCGGCTTCGGCGAAGATCAATCTCGCGCTGGCCGAGCCGCCGCGGTTCACGTGCGTGCCGGAGGACGGCGTCGGGCCGCACCACCGGGGGACGATGCACGTCGGGCCGTCGCTCGAGTACTTGGAGCGGGCGTACGACGATGCCAAGTACGGCCGGCCGAGCGAGCGGCCGATCCTCGAGATGACGATGGCCACGAGCGTCGACCGCACCATCGCCCCGCCGGGCAAGCACCTGTTGAGCATCTTCGTGCAATATGCGCCGTACAAGCTGGCACAACCCCCGGCGGAGCCGGGGGCTAACCAGCCACGGCCGAATAGTTCGAGCGCTGAGATGGCACAACAGCCCCCGGCTCCGCCGGGGGTTTCCCTCCTTACGTGGGACGACATCAAGGAGCAGTTCGCCGACCGCTGCATTGAGACGTTGGCCGAGTACGCGCCGAACGTGCCGGGCGCGATCGAGCACCGGCAGGTTCTTTCGCCGGTCGACTTGGAGCGGGTATACGGCATCACGGGCGGCAACATCATGCAAGGCGCGATGAACGCCCATCAGCTTTTCTGCTTCCGCCCGGTGGCCGGCTGGGCCGACCATCGCACGCCGATTCGCGGCCTGTACCTGTGCGGCGCGGCGAGTCACCCTGGCGGCGGCGTGCTCGGCGCCTGCGGCAAGAACGCGGCCGAGGAGATCTTGCGCGACTTGTGATTCACCACGGCGTTTGTAATTCCCTTCAAAACGATCGTGGGGCTTCCGAGGTCACTCGGGCAGCTCGAAGCGGTAGCCGATGTCGCGAATCGTGCGGATGAACTTGGGCCGGTGGGGGTCGGGTTCGATCTTGCTCCGCAGCGTCGTGATGCAGCGATCGACGCTGCGGGAGGTGACGATCACGCTGCGTCCCCAGACGTTGTCCATGATGTCGCTGCGGGCCAGCGCCCGGTTCGGCCGCCGCACGAAATATTCCAGCATCCGGTATTCCTTGGTGGTCAGCGGGATTTCCTCGCCGCGGCGCGTGAGCTTGTGCGACGCGAGGTCGAGGGTCGCGTCGCCGATCTGGTAGAGCGGGTCGTCGTCGGCCGGCCGGCGCCGCAACAGGGCCTTCCCGCGGGCCAATAGCTCGCGGATGCTGAACGGCTTGGTGACGTAGTCGTCGGCGCCGAGCTCCAGGCCCCGCACGATCTCCTCTTCCTGGCCCTTGGCTGAGAGCATGATGATCGGCATGTCGAGCTTGCGCTCGCGGAGCTGGCGGCAGATTTCGTAGCCGTTGAGCTTGGGAAGCATGATGTCGAGCAGCAGCACGTCGGGCGGCTCGCCAAGCGCGGCCGCCAGGCCAGCAGCGCCGTCCGCGGCCGACCGCACCTGGTATCCATGCGCACGGAAGTTATCCGTCAAACCGCGGAGCAAGGTGGCATCGTCTTCGATGATGAGGATGCTGGATTTGCTCACGTGGCTCCCGCCCGACGCGCGGCGTCGGATATGGGCCCGGCGACGCTGGAATCGGCCTGCGGCATCGAGGAATCGACAATTGCCGGCTTGGCGGCGGGGAGCGACACGGTGAATGTCGATCCCTTGTGGAGCCGGCTTTCGACCAGGACCCGACCGTTATGGGCCTCGACGAAGTACTTCACGATGCTCAGGCCCAGCCCGCAGCCGCCCTGCGACCGCGAGAGCCGCTGATCGACCTGGTAGAAACGGTGGAAGACCTTGCGGACCGCGCGCGGCGACAGGCCGATGCCGTTGTCGGCGACGGCGATGGTGATCCGCTCGCCGCGGCGACGGGCGGTGACGACGACCTGCTTGGCTTCGCCGGTGTACTTCCAGGCGTTGTCGAGCAGATTCACCACGACGGTCACCAGCGCGTCGACATCGGCCATCAGCGGCAACGGCCGCTCGACGTCGACCTCCAGCGTCGCGGCGTCGGCGTCGAAGCGGTCGGCGACCGCGGCGACCGCCTGATCGACGATCTGGGCCGCATCGGCGGGCTGGAAATCGAACCGACGCTTGCCCCGCTCCATGCGGGAAAACGTGAGGAAGTTGTCGATCAGCCGGGTCAGCCGGGCGTTTTCCTGGGCGATCATCTCCAGGTACTGCCGTGCGTTGGCCGGGTTGCCGACCGGCGAATCGGCAGAGTCGTCAGACTCCAAGAGCGTGTCGACCAGAAGGCGAATCGAGGCGAGCGGCGTTTTGAGCTCGTGCGAGACGGTAGCCACGAGGTCGTTCTTCAGCCGGGTGAGACGCATCTGGCGGCGGAGGATGCCTGCGGCCAAGAGTGCCAGGGCCGCCGTGATCGCCACCACCACGACGGTGGTCCATAGGAAGAAGGCGACACGCTGACTGGCGGCCGCCTCGAACGACGCGGCGTCGGAAAGCGCAAGCGACAGCCGCCAGCCGGGCATCGTGGGCGCAAGCCGCATGGCGACAAGCTCGTCGGCGGCGGCCTCGCCGCCCGATGGACCGCGGACCGAGACCGTGACGCCTTCGGGAAACGGCTGCTCCGCCAACGCTTGCTCGATCACGCGATCGAGCGTGGACTCCTTGAACAGCCCGATCACGCGGCCGGACGACGAACCGAATTGGGAAACGCCGGCCAGCGGCGTCGGCTGCAACACTCCAGGCCGAGGCAGATCGCTCGGCCTGGCGAGGAATTGGGCCGCCAGCTCCTCGGCTTCGAGCGTTTCCAGCTCGATGCCCGGCTCAAGCGACGCGAGCGCATGCATCAAAAAGCGGCGCTGGTCGGGCGGCAGCAGCGGAGCGTCGTAGTTGCGCAGCCGCTCGGCCAGGCCGGCCGCCACTTCGGACCGCTCCGCCGAACCGGCGCCCAGCAGCTCCAAGAGTCGGAGTTCGGCATCCGCGGCCAGCGAGCGACCTTGCGCATCGACGGCCGCGTCCTGTTTCGACAAGTCGCGCAGCACGTCGATCGCAGCCGCAAGATCGCCGGCGCGAAGTTGCGTACGGGCTTCGGCCTGGCGAGCGCGGGCGATGGCGGCTGTGTCGGTTGCTTCCTCAGCGATCGCTCGGTAGGCGTCGGCCGCCTCGGCCGGATTGTTCTCGTCGAATTCCAGCCGCTCGGCGCGGAGCCAGGCGGGATCGGTTGATTCGTCGGGCGATGCAAATCCAGCACCGGCCGGATAGGCCACTCGACCTTCGCCGTCGAGGATAATCGCGCTGTCGGCCAGGCCGCCGCGGACGCACTCGGCGAATGCCTTGGCCGGCGACTGGCGGTTGGCCAGCGACTGGCGGTTGGCCAGCGAATCGAGGCGCTCCAGCCGCTGCTTCCATGCTCCCTCGACGCGTTGGCGGACGATTTCGAGCTGCGTGGAATAGGCGTCGACCAATCGCTGCCGGACCGCTAGCCGCTCGTTGTCCATCGCGGCGCGCATCATCCACACGACGCCCGCGGAGGGCACCAGCACGATCAGCAGTAGCAGCAGCACAGGCCACGACGCGGAGTCGTGGCCTGCGCCGCGCATCAATCGCCTCATCGGAAGCTACTCCAGCTTGAAGCTCTCGACGACCTTCTGAAATTCCTTCTGCAGCTCGTCGAAGCTGTCGGCGTCGGTCGAAAGCCGCAGCGTGGCGGCCGACGAGTCGCCGAATACGGCCACGCCGTACATCGTCCTTTTCTCGTGTTTGGCATTGGTATAGTCGGCAACGACGGCGGTCGCCGGCCGCCCGTCGACCTCGATGTCGCGCAAGCCCGGCTCCCGGATGCTGAAATCTGTGTAGACGTTTTTAAAATCGTCCAACACCGACTCGGTCCAAGCCTTGGGCGACGCCTGCTGCTCCTTTTTCAAGGAGCTGATCGGCCGGACTTCGACTTCTGACTCGGCCTTCGCCTGCGGATCGAGCAGCAGGGCCTCCTGCCCTTCCTGCTTCTTTGAGGTTTCTTCCGGTTGATACGAAAGCCAGCCGGCCGGCAACGTGAACGAGTATGTGCTGCCGCTGACTTCTTCCAACTCGCCGGGCTGGGCTTGATCGACTTTCGCCAGCTCGGCCGTCACGCCGCCGGCGGCGAATCGAACCACGTAGCGATGCTCGTCGTTCGAGACCCAGAACGTCTGGTTGACGAGGCCCAGCACGAGCTTGTAGCACTCGAACGTGCCCGCCGGGACCGTCAGCGTTTCCGTTGTTTCAACGTTGACCGGTATATCGATCTTGTTCGCCCCGAGCGAGGTGACGATTGGAATGGACGCCTTGTAGCCGATCTCGAGCGGTAAACGCCGGAAGAGCTGAACGCCTTGCTCGTTGTCGAAGACGGGCGGTTTGAACTCGAGAGTGATGGGTTCGTCTTTGCCATTTACATTGATCTCGACCTCGGTGTCATGGTAAACGGCGAGCGCCTCGCCCAGCAGGTCGTGCTTCCAGTTGCTGCGGATCGGGGAAAAAGTCTCCTTGTCGCAGAGGACCCAGCTGTAGCTGGATGCGTCGTTGATTGTCACCAGCCCTCGCGCGGAGCACCGCCACACCTCGCGCCCTTCGTGGTCCGCGGAGTCGATCATGTAGATCATCGTTCCGATGTCCAGCCCGGTCGGCAGCTTCATGTTCATTTGGAGCCGCTCGCCGTCTTTCCAGGGCACCGGCAGGAGCTCGAGTTTGCCCGGCAGGTGTTTCTCCGCCTTGGCCGCCAGCTCCTTTTCGCCGGGATACTCTTCGATGAGCGTGCGAAACGCCGCCGTGGCCTCGTCTTGCTTTCCTTGTTTGAGGTAGCATTCGGCCAGCCGATACTGCGCCTGTGCCGCGGCCTGCTCACCGGCCTTGCCTTCGGCGATGACCTTTTCGTAGAGCTCGATGGCCTTGTCGAGGTCGCCGACGGTTTCTTCGGTGTAGATCGCTTTCTCCAACAGCTCGCCCGGGGTGGCCGCCGTCGCGATCGCCGCCGGCAACGTGAGGGCGACCAGCAGCAGCGCGCCGCCCATCGCGAGTTTTGCCAAGTGAGTGCACATGATCGGTCTCCTTTTTCGTTAGGGTAACTCAAGCCATGGTGGCCACGAGCAAAGGTTACCCGTCGGAGGTTACCGATTTGTTACGGCGATGTTCGCTGTATGTCCTTTTTCCGCGGCCGTTCGGCCAAAGCGCATGGCGACGGAATGATAAGAATAAGAAACCGCCAAGGACGCCAAGACAGCCAAGTGAATCAGGTTCTATGCATTGGATCTTCGCGACCTTGGCGTTCTTGGCGGTTGAAAAACCTATTGCTTCAGCGGCTTAAGCTTGATATTGCGATACTCGATCGGCGTGCCTTCGGATTGCAGGGCGATCGCGCCTTTGGACTGGCTGACGTCGGTGGCATGGTTGACGAGCTTGCCGTTGACCTCGACGAGCACTTCGTCGCCGCGGCAAGTGATTTTAATCTTGTTCCACTTGCCGAGCGGCTTTTCATCGCCGTCGCTAAGATTGATGTGACGTCGGCCTTCAATGCGACCCTCGGGATTCTCGATTTCAATTGTCGTGCCGATGGCCCAGAAGTCGCCGGCGTCGCCGCTGGCGAGCTGCACTTCGAGGCACTTCGGCCACACCCCCAATTCGCCCGGCTTGGTGACGTGCACCAAAACGCCGTTGTTGCCGCCCTGCTCCGGCCAGCGCCACTCGAGCGTGAGGACGTAGTTCTCGTAGTTATCCCTCTTCGTGAGGAGATAGCCGACGGGCCGCCCTTTGCACACCAGCACGCCCTCCTGCACCGACCACACGTCTTCCATCGGCACGCCCGGCTTCTCCAAGTGGTAGGTCCAGCCGGTGAGGTCCTTGCCGTTGAACAGGTCGGCGGTGTCCTCGGCGGCCGCCGGATTCGGGGCGGCGAGCAGGCCAAGGGCCACGAGGCAGAGGGTGCAGTACGAAGGCATTCTGGGCATCTCCGCTGGTTGGGTGCGTCGTTGTCGGACCAGGAATCTATCATATTCCAAGGCGGAGACCGTGCCAGCCGGGGACCGGGTCGCAATGGTCAAAAGGGCTCACTTTTCCTCCGTCCACCTGCCGAATACAATGAGTCTCTGTAATTCACATTGCAGCTCACGGGGGCGAACAGGGTTCGACCGGATACGTGAAGCGCAAGTGGCGTGTCGTGGTTGATCAGTTGGCCACGTTAAAAGCTGATCACAATTTCAATTGCCAACGGCAATTTTGCTTTGGCTGCCTAATCAACGGTAGCCCGGACTGAGGACTGTCGTCGGAATGGTCCAAAAGTTCGTCGCTAAATCCGACTCGCCGCGAGTCACCGCCTGGTACGCTCGCGGCTAAACAAGTTCCGGGCTGGCGGTCATGCGACCCGGTCGGCAGGGGCGCATGGCAGCGAGATCAAACAGCCGACTACACACGTAGAAGCGGGCGTGAATCTATTGCGGGACGCGGGTTCGATTCCCGCCGCCTCCACTTTGACATTCGTTGCCAACTGGCGACGATCGGCGACTAAACCCTTGCTCCGGCAAGGGTTTTCTCGTTTCTGGACATTGCTCCCATTGCCAGCCGATGACTGCGAGTGACCCTCAGCGCTGCAAAAAGTGCAGCGCATTTGCAGCGCGCTCCCATTTTGCTGCGCTGCATGGGACGCGGGTTGCGGACGCCCTTTTGGCGAAGGAATGTTTGCAACAGCCTTGGCCCGGTCGTCCATCCCAATATGCGTGTAGCGCATCGTCATGTTGATGTCGGAGTGCCGGGCCAGTTCCTTCGCCTCCGGCAAGGAAGCCCCGTTCCGAAGCAATTCGGTAATATGGGTGTGGCGACCGGCCGCATGGAAATCAGCAATGCCGTCCTCCGTCTCATAAGCAATTCCGACCCGTTCCAAATCCTTCCGCACCATGAGCCAGGTTTTCTTGCGATCCAGCGATGGGAAAACTTTCTCAGTCGGCTCTACGCCCTTAAGCCATATCCGGAGCATAGCAACTAACTCCGGATGCAGCGGCAACACGTCCTTGCGGCGATGTTTGGAACAGGCCGCCTCGACCGTCACGGTGGGCGGCGACGAATCGAGCTTGAAACTTCGCGGCGTAAGGCTGGCTAGCTCCTTCTTTCTCAGTCCTGTCATGTACGACACGGTATAAATGCGAGCCCGCTGCTCACCCGAAAAGCCTTGAATCCGCTTCCGGCTGCCGCGGGCTGATTCCACGAGCTGGCTGAATTCTTCAGCCGAAAGTGCCCTACGCGGATGCCGAATGTCCACCGCCGTATTGAGCCGCTCCAGTCCCAATATCGGGTTGCAAAGCAGCCGCTTCGTCACCACGCACCAATTGCAGAATGTATCGAAGGCCTGGAGATAGTGATTGTATGTGCGATGCCCGATACCATCGCTCTTACGCAGCGATCGCAGGACGCTTTGCACTTGCTCGCCGTCGATGCCTACCAGCGTTGCAATCCCGCATCCATTAACGATCCGCCGCACCCGCGTCATCGTCAGCTTGACGTATTTTG
>CAZHIV010000277.1:0-2891 GCA_964532675.1 uncultured Planctomycetaceae bacterium | reverse complement strand
AGCGGATCACCAAGCGGCTGCCGGCGGCGCTGGAAATCGAGTTGAAATACCGCCGGCCGATCGCCGCGGTCGAATCGAACGACGGCGGCGGCGTGGCCTTTCTGCCCATCGACGAGCACGCCGTCCGTCTGCCGGAGAACGACCTCACGGATGCCGAGCGGCGCTACCTGCCGCGGATTTCCGGCGTCACCGGCCGCCCGCTGGTGGGCGACCCGTGGACCGATCCGCGCGTCACCGGCGGGGCGAAGCTCATCGCCACACTGGCCGATGTCTGGCAGCAGCTCAAGCTGGTCGAAATCATGGCCTCACTGCGAAGTGCGGCCGGCGACGAGCCGCCGCGCTACACGTATGAGCTCGTCACCACCGGCGGCACGCGGATCGTGTGGGGCGCCCCGCCGGGAGAAGAGCAATCGCTGGGCGAACTCTCCTGCCAAGAGAAGTGCGCCCGGCTGCTCGACTACGCCCAGCAGCATGGGCGTCTCGACACGATCGACGGTCCGGCGGCGATCGACATCCGCAGCGACCTGGTCGTAACGCCCCGAACCGCCCGCCGCAAATCGTCCGCCCAACCCAAATAAAAACGCGCCCGCGAGCGGCGGGGTTCATCCCCGCCGTCCGACCGTTCACTCCCCGCCGTCCCCGGTTCATCCCCGCCGTCAATCAACCGACGCCTCCGCCTCATCCGAAGCGAGCGCCCGCTCCGTGCGCTGCAGCTCGATGGCCAGCTCCTCGCGCACCACCGCCATCTCGGTCGGGGCTTCGACACCGATCCGCACGCCGCCGTGACCGATCTTCACGACCGTCACCGTGATCTTGTCTCCGATGAGAATCCGTTCGCCAACTTTGCGACTGAGAACGAGCACGTCCATGGCCCCAGCGTGGCAGCTACAGAAATAGAATGCGCCCAAGCTATCGAGTGCGTTCGGCGGATGCAAGCATCCGACCGTGATTCCGGCAATAATTAACGGCCGCACAATTGGGAAGATTGCACAGAATGGATAAACACGTCCGCCCGCGTTCTATCTGCTGCCGCCATTTATTTGCCGGCCGCGTACGCCTCGTTCGCCGCCGCCACCGCGGCTCCGTGGGGGAACGTATGCCCCTGCTCGGCCAGGAGTTGCTCCAGCGCGGCGAGCAGGGTGAGCACGTTCGTCTGCCGGCTGGCGTAGCCCATCAGGCCGATCCGCCAGACTTTGCCCTTGAACGCGCCGAGCCCCGCGCCGATTTCGATGCCGAACCGCTCCAACAGCCCTTTGCGAACCGCCGCGTCGTCGACGCCGGCGGGGATCCGCACGGCGTTGAGCTGCGGCAGGGCATGGCCGGCCTGCGTGGCGTACTCGATGCCCACCGCGGCCAGGCCGGCCCGCAGCGCCTCGTGGTTGCGGCGGTGCCGGGCAAAGCAGCAGTCGAGGCCTTCTTCCAACACGAGCCGCAGCGCTTCGTGCAGGCCGTAAGTCATGTTGATCGGGGCCGTGTGATGGTAAACGCGTTCGCCGCCCCAATAGTTGGCGATCAGCGAAACGTCGAGATACCAGCTCCGAACTTTCTCGCGGCGGTTGAGGATTTTTTCGACGGCCCGCTCGCTGAACGACACGGGCGCCAGCCCCGGCGGGCAGCTCAGGCACTTTTGCGTGCCCGAATAAACGGCGTCGATTTGCCACCCGTCGACCTCCACCGGGATGCCGCCCAGCGCCGTCACCGTATCGAGGATGAGCATCGCCCCCGCATCCCGCACCGCGGCGGCGATCTCTTCGATCGGCTGCCACGCCCCGGTCGACGTCTCGGCCAGCACGATGGCCACGACCTTCGGCTTCACGCGGGCCAGCGAATCCTTTATTTCGCTCGGCGTAAACACCTCGCCCCAGGGCCGTTCGATTTTCATCACCTCCCCGCCGGCCCGCTCGGCCATGTCGGCCAGCCGGCCGCCGAACACGCCGTTGACGCAGACCAGCACCCGCTCGCCCGGCTCGACCAGGTTGAGCACCGTCGCTTCTTGCCCGGCCGAGCCCGTGCCGCTGATCGCCATCGTGAAACGGTTCTTCGTGCGAAACACCTCGCGGAGCATCGACTGCAGCTCATCCATCACCTGCAGGTAATACGGGTCCAGGTGCCCCACCGTCGGCCGCCCCAAAGCGGACAGCACCCGCGGATGAACATCACTCGGCCCAGGCCCCATCAAAGTCCGAATCGGCGGCGACACTGCAGGCGGGATAAAGGTCATTCGAAACTCCCGGGAGCTGTGACGGCAAAAAACACAGAAATATCTCACGCAAAGGCGCAGAGCCGCAAAGCAAGACTATTGTCTGCTGCGCTGCTAACGATCCGTCTCTCGTTTAACCCCGAGCCAACGGCGAGGAGAGCGTCGGGATTCGTCGCCGTTAGCTCCGCGTTAAACGACTCGGGGCGCATCAGTTACCACGCCGTCAATAATACGAACTTTGCGCCTTAGCGCCTTTGCGTGAGATCATTGATTTGGTTTTCCTTACGTGGGCGGCGCCTCCTTCGCCAGCGCGCTGATTGTTTTGAATTCGGGCGCCTCGGCCGTGCGGCACCACTCGAACATCGCCGCTTCGGTGGTGGTCAGCACCACGCCCGCCGATTCCATCCGCCGCAGGGCCGTGTCGTGGTCGATGGCGTACCGTGCGCCCACCGCGTCGAGCGCGACGTACGGCTCGAAGCCGGCCGCCACCAGGTCGAGCGCCGTCTGCATCACGCAGACGTGCGTCTCGATGCCGCACACCAGCACGCGATAGATACTGTCGGCCCGCCAGCGGTCGAAAATCTGGCCGCACACGCAGGCGCTGAACGCCAGCTTGTCCGGCGCAGGGCCGATTCGCTCCTTTAACTCGGGCACTGTCGGACTGAGTTTGTCCGGATACTGCTCGGTGCCG
>CAZHIV010000276.1:0-18086 GCA_964532675.1 uncultured Planctomycetaceae bacterium | reverse complement strand
CGAGGCGATGACGCTGTTTGCCGTGGCGTGCGCGGGCTTGTTTCCGCTGCTGCATTTAGGCCGGCCGCAGTATTTTTATTGGATGGCGCCGTACCCCAGCACGATGGGCGTCTGGCCGCAGTTTCGCAGCCCGCTGATCTGGGACTTCTTCGCGGTAGGGACGTATGCCACGGTCTCGCTCTTGTTCTGGTACGTGGGCCTGATTCCCGACCTGGCGACGCTGCGCGACCGCGCGAAGCGGCGCTTTCCGCAGATCGCCTACGGCATCCTGGCCATGGGCTGGCGCGGGTCGGCGCGGCATTGGAAGCGATATCAGGACGCGTACCTGCTGCTGGCGGCGCTGGCCACGCCGCTGGTCGTGTCGGTGCACAGCGTGGTCAGCTTCGACTTCGCGGTCTCCATCGTGCCCGGCTGGCACAGCACCGTGTTTCCGCCGTACTTCGTGGCCGGGGCGATCTACTCCGGCTTCGCGATGGTGCTGACGATCGCCATCCCCTTGCGGGCCGGCTACGGCCTGCACGATTTCGTCACCGACCGCCACCTCGACAACATGGCCAAGGTGATGCTCGCCAGCGGCCTGATCGTGGCCTATGGCTATCTCGCCGAGACGTTCACGGGCTGGTACAGCGGGCACGAAGCCGAGCAGTATTCGCTGCTGAACCGGGCCACCGGCCCGTATGCCGTGTGGTTCTGGATGCTGATGGCCTGCAACATCGTGATTCCGCAGCTGTTGTGGTCCGCCCGCGTGCGGCACAACGTGTACGCGCTGTTCGCCCTGTCGCTGGTCATCAACGTCGGCATGTGGCTGGAGCGGTTCATCATCGTGGTCGTGAGCCTGCACCGCGACTACCTGCCCTCGTCCTGGGGTATTTACGTGCCGACGTTCTGGGACTGGTCGACGTTCCTGGGCACGATCGGCCTGTTCGCGGCGCTGATGTTCCTTTTCATCCGGCTGTTGCCGGTGATTTCAATTTTCGAAATGCGCGAGATGGTCGAAGAGCAGCACGAGGATCCGTCATGAACACGCCCGGCGACAGCTTTGGGTTGCTGGCCGAGTTCGTCGAGCCGGACGAACTGGTCGCGGCGGCGGAGCGCGTGTACGGCGCCGGCTACCGCGACTTCGAGGCCTACGCGCCGATGCCGGTCGAGGGACTGGCCGAGGCGGTCGGCTTTCCACGCTCGCGGATGCCGCTGGCCGTGCTGGTTGGCGGCGTGATGGGCTTCCTGATCGGCTACGGGATGCAGTACTGGATCACGGTCATCGACTACCCGCTCAACATCGGCGGGCGGCCGCTCCATAGCTGGCCCTCGTTCGTCCCGGTGATCTTCGAAATGACGGTGCTCGGCGGAGCGCTGTTCGCCGTGCTGGGGATGCTCGCGCTGAACGGCCTGCCGCGGCCGCACCACCCGCTGTTCGGCGTGCCGCAGTTCGATCGGGCCACGCAGGACCGGTTCTTCCTGTGCATTCGCCGCACCGACCCGCTGTTTCACGAGCGCACGACGCAAGAGCTGCTCGAAGGGCTGGGCGCCCGGGAGGTCGTCGATGTGCCGATGTGAGCGGGAAGCCGCGAAAAGAGAAGAGATTGCAATTTCTGCCGTGCTGATGTGTTTCGTGGCCGGCTGCGTGCAGGAGATGGCCGATCAGCCGCGGTACGAGCCGCTGGAGGCGAGCGCGTTTTTCGAGGACGGACGATCCTCGCGGCAGCCGGTGGAAGGAACGGTGGCGCGGGGGCAGCTAGAGCTCGATGCGGCGTTCTTCACCGGCAAGGAGGGGGGCGAAGTGGTGACGGAGCTGCCCGCGCGGGCGCTGGCCGGCAGGTCGATGGCCGAGCTGCTCGAGCGCGGGCAGGAGCGGTTTGGGGTGTTCTGTTCGCACTGCCACGGCAAGGTCGGCGGCGGCATCGGCGGCAGCGACCAAATGCGCGAGCTGGTGGGGATGGTCGTGAAGCGCGGCTTCCCCGCGCCGCCGACCTATCATCAGCCGCGGCTGCGCGACGCGGCGGTGGGGCATTTTTTCGACGTGATCACGGGCGGCTTCGGCCGGATGCCGGCGCATGGGTACCTGATTCCGCCCGTCGACCGCTGGGCCATCGTGGCCTACATCCGCGCGCTGCAACTGAGCCAGCACGCCGAGGCCGGCCAATTGTCGCCGGCGGATTTGCAAAAACTCCCAACTCAGAATTGATAACCGAGTATGTCTCACGCAAAGGCGCCAAGCCGCAAAGTAGAAGTCATAATTGAACCACGAAGGACACAAAGGACACGAAGAAGCCAGAAGTTCAAACAACACCGAATTAAACACTCCTTTGTGTTCTTTGTGCCCTTCGTGGTTTATTTAGAACCGGTTTCACAACCATCGATGCGTGCGGCTCAGTGGCACAGGCCGCTGGCCTGTGCCGCAGTTTTGCAGTTCCTCCGCACCGGCTAGCAGCCGGTGCCACTAGTTATGAAACCGGTTCTAGTGTTTCTTTGCGCCTTAGCGCCTTTGCGTGAATAATCATTTCGTTCGCAAATGCCATTTATCGAAGAGCCATCATTTCGACGCGGTTTGGCGGCGGGCCTGTTGGTGGCCGTTGTCGGGGTCGCGGTGTGCGCGGTGGTGGCGGGCCAGGAGCCGGCCCTGTTGTGGCGGGCGTATGCGCTGGCGTTGTGGACGTGGTGGCCGGTGTCGATGGGCGGGCTGGGCATGGTCGCGCTGGGGAACCTCACCGGCGGACGCTGGGCGGCGGCCGGCAGGCCTTTTTACCTGGCGGCAGGGCAAAGCGTCGTGCCGCTCACGATCCTGTTTGTGCCGTTGGCGTTCGGGCTGGCGCACATTTACCCGTGGGCACACACGAGCGCGGAACATGAACTTGAGTTGTCGCCCTCGAAAGCGGCCTACCTGAGTCCCACGTTCTTCCTCGTGCGGTCGGCGTGCTACTTGGTCGTCTGGCTGCTGGTGGCGGGGTGGCTGACGGTGCAATCTCGCTTGGACCGCCCGCCGGCGAGCCGGCCGGGCATGCGGCGGGCCGGGGCGCTGTCGCTGGTGCTCTTGGTGCCGACGACCACGTTCGCCGCGTTCGATTGGATGATGTCGCTCGAGCCGCACTGGTACTCGTCGATTTACGGGGCCATCATCACGGCCGGCGGCGTCGTGGCGGTCCACGCGCTGGCGCTGGTCAGCCTGGCGTTCACGTCGCCGGGCACCCGCAGATCGCTCTACGTCACGCGGCCTGCCGGCGCGGAGCACGCCGGCCAGCCATTTGCAGAGCTCTTCAACGACCTGGGCAACCTGCTCCTGGCGTTCATCATGGTGTGGACGTATTTTTCATTCTCGCAGTTCTTTCTCATCTGGTCGGCGAATCTGCCGAGCGAGATCACGTGGTACAAGCACCGGCTCGCCGGGGGTTGGCAGATCGCGGCGCTGTTCATCGTGCTGTCGTGCTTTGTGGCGCCGTTTTTGATGCTGCTGTCGCGCGACTTGAAGCGCACGCCGCTCAGGCTGGCGGCCGTGGCGTCGCTGCTGGTCGTGGGTTACGCGGTGAATATGTATTGGACTATCGTGCCGGCGTTTCCCCTGGGCGAGCCAGCCGTCCACCAGGCGAATGCCGGCGCGGTCGTGGGGCTTGGCGGTTTGTGCGGGGCGCTATACTTTTGGCGGCTGGGGCGCCTCGGCGGACGACGCGCGCGGTCCCGCGAAGAAGCGGCTTGAGTTATCCAAAATGTCTGAACACGAATCACCGACAGCTGAAGACATGGGCCACGAGCCGACGGCGCTGAGGGCACGCGCCGTTTGGATCGCGGTCGCGGTCCTGCTGGGCGGCATCGTCGTGTCGTTGGCGCTGATGGGGGGCTTGAGCCTTTACCTGGGATCGTCGCGCGGCGGCGAACCGCGGGTCCGCGCTCCTGGTACATTAGTTGCACCGCCCGCCGGCGTGCCCGCCGTGGACGCCAATCAAATCGGCACGCTGCGCGAGCTGCAAGCCCGGGAGGATCGCGTGCTGAGCGAATATGCGTGGGTCGATCGGCAAGAGGGCGTGGCCCGAATCCCCGTGCGCCGGGCAATGGAGATCCTGGCCCAAGAACCGGCCCCGACACCGGAGCTACCCGATGACGATACGGCAGCCCGTTAGAGCGACACCAATCGCGATCGCCCTATTGATGGCGCTCGGCGCGAGCGGTGCGCGCTCGCAGGTGGTGACGAATTCGGGCGGGCCGGTCACCAAGCAAGTCGGCATCACGCCGAAGCTGGGCGAGCAACTGCCGCTCGACGCGCAGTTTGTTGATTCGTCTGGCCGCACCGTCCGGCTGGCCGATTGCTTCGACGGCCGGCCGGTGATTCTGCACCTGGTGTATTACGAGTGCCCGATGCTGTGCAAGCTCTCTGCCGACGGGCTGTTGAGCACCGTCTCGACGCTGTCGCTCGTGCCGGGCGAGGACTACTCGATCGTGACGCTCTCGTTCGATCCGCGCGAGGGCCCGGAGCTCTCGGTCCGGGCGCGCGACATGGCGATCGAGCGGTGCGGCGCCGAGGCGGTGGAAAACGGCTGGCGCTTCTTGACGGGCAGCGAGCGGCAAATCGCGGCGGTCACCGAGGCCGTCGGCTTTCGATACATGCTGGACGAGAAGACCGGGCAATACGCGCACACGGCGGGGGTGTTCGTGCTGACGCCGGAGGGTATCGTCTCGCGCTATCTGACGGGGATCGAGTATTCGCCGCGCGATTTGCGGCTGGCGGTGGTGGAAGCCAGCGGCGGCAAGGTCGGCACCGCCGGCGACCAGGTGCTGCTGTTGTGTTACATGTACAACCCGGCGACCGGCAGATACGGCCTGGCGATCATGACGGCGCTGCGCGTGGCGGGACTGGCCACGGTGGGCGGGATCGCGGCGGGGATCGTGGTGATGGTGAGACGCGAACGGCGGAATGTGCAAGGCCCGCCGGGGTGAACCCGGCGGCTCGCAGGTATGGAAACTGGATTTGAATTATTTCCGGAGCAGGCGTCGACCTTCGCGCCGCAGGTGGATGCGCTGTACGCGTTTCTGGTCAGCGTGTCGGTGTTTTTCACGGTGGCCATTTTCATGGCGATCGTGTTTCTGGCGATCTACTACCGGCGCTCGGCCGTGCGCGACCGGCGGCGCGGGCACGGCTCGAAGAGCTGGATGCTGGAGGCCGTTTGGATCGCGATTCCACTCATGCTGACGATGGTCATGTTCCTGTGGGGCGCGGCGGCCTACTTCGACCAGCGCGTGATGCCCGAGGACGCGATCGAGCTGAACGTGGTGGGCAAGCAGTGGATGTGGAAGATTCAACACCCGCAGGGCCGGAGCGAGATCAACGAGCTGCACGTGCCGCTGGGGCGGCCCGTGCTGCTGCGGCTGATTTCGGAGGACGTGATCCACAGCTTCTATCTGCCGGCGTTCCGCATCAAGATGGACGTCCTGCCGGACCGCTACCACGCGCTGTGGTTCGAGGCCACGAAGCCGGGCGTGTACCACTTGTTCTGCGCGGAGTATTGCGGCACCGACCACGCCGACATGCGGGGCCGGGTGTACGTGATGCAGCCGGCCGAATACGCGACGTGGCTGGCCGGCGGCGAGCAGCAGCCGCCCGTCACCGCGGGCGGGCAGTTGTTCACGCGCTTGCGGTGCGACACGTGCCACTACCAGGGCGGCCAGCCGAGGTGCCCCTCGCTCGCCAACCTGTTCGACCAACCCGTGCGGCTGGACGACGGCACGATCGTGACGGCCGACGAGGCCTATCTGCGCGAGTCGATCTTGAACCCCGCGGCGAAGGTGGTGGCCGGGTACCAGCCGGTGATGCCCACGTACGAAGGCCAAATCTCCGAGGAGGAGATGTTCCAACTGATCGAGTACATTAAGTCGCTGACGGTGATGCCGGCCGAGACGGGCCGGCCGGCGCCGCTCGAGGAATCGCCCGCGGGCACACCCGTCGAGATCAACCAGCCGTGACGAACGAACCGACAAAAACCGAGCGGAACTACATCAACACGGATTACCGCTTTCGGTCGTGGATCTGGACGACCGACCACAAGCGGATCGCGATCCTGTACATGATCTCGGTGACGCTGTACTTCTTCGTGGGCGGCGCGGCGGCCGTGCTGTTCCGGCTCGAGTTGATGACGCCCGAGGGCGACCTCACGATCGCGGAAACGTACAACCGGCTGTTCACGCTGCACGGCGTGGTGATGGTGTTCTTTTTCCTGATCCCGTCGATTCCGGCGGTGTTGGGGAATTTCCTGCTGCCGATGATGCTGGGGGCCCGCGACTTGGCTTTTCCGAAGCTCAACATGTTGAGCTGGTACATTTTCATGATCGGCGGATTCCTGGCAATGGGGTCGATCATCGCCGGTGGCGCCGACACGGGGTGGACCTTTTACACGCCCTACAGCAGCACGTACACGAACTCGAACGTGATGCTGATGGCGCTGGGCGTGTTCGTGGCCGGGTTCTCCTCGATCCTCACCGGGCTGAACTTCATCGTGACGATACACACGATGCGGGCGCCCGGCCTGACGTGGTTCCGCTTGCCGCTGTTCGTGTGGTCGCACTACGCGACGAGCCTCATCATGGTGCTCGGCACGCCGGTGCTGGCCATCACGCTGCTGTTGGTGGCGGTGGAGCGCGGGCTGGGGATCGGCATCTTCAACCCCGACCTGGGCGGCGACCCCCTGCTCTTTCAGCACCTGTTCTGGTTCTACTCGCACCCGGCCGTGTACATCATGATCCTGCCCAGCATGGGGGTGATCAGCGAGATCGTGGCCTGCTTCTCGCGGAACCGCATTTTCGGCTACGCCTTCGTCGCGTTTGCCAGCCTGGCCATCGCGGTGATCGGCTTTTTGGTGTGGGGGCACCACATGTTCGTCAGCGGGCAGTCGACGTATGCGGGATTGGTGTTTTCGTTCTTGAGCATGACCGTGGCAGTGCCGTCGGCGGTGAAGGTTTTCAATTGGACGGCCACGCTCTACAAGGGCTCGGTGTCGCTGGAGACGCCCATGCTGTACGCGCTGGGCTTCATCGGCCTGTTCACGATGGGCGGGTTGACGGGGCTCTTCCTGGCGACGATCGCGATCGACGTGCACGTGCACGACACCTACTTCGTGGTGGCCCATTTTCATTACATCATGGTGGGCGGCGCGGTGATGGGGTACCTGGGCGGGATCCATTACTGGTGGCCCAAGATTACCGGGCGGATGTATCCGGAGTGGTGGGGCCGGCTGTCGGCAGGCATCATTTTCATCGGGTTCAACCTCACGTTTTTCCCGCAGTTCCTGCTGGGCTACCTGGGAATGCCGCGGCGCGTCCACGAGTACGTCGAGGAGTTTCAGGTGCTCAACGTGATGTCGTCGGCCGGGGCCTCGATTTTGGGCGTGGGGTACCTCATTCCCCTGGCGTACCTGATCTGGTCGCTGCGCTACGGGCCCCTGGCGAGCGCTAATCCGTGGGGCGGCACAGGGCTCGAGTGGCAAACGCCCTCGCCGCCCAAAACGCACAACTTCGAGAAGACGCCCGTCGTGCACCAGGAAGCGTACCACTACGACCCGGAGACGATTTCGGTTTGAGCTAAATGAGGCTGTTCGGGAATGGGCCCTGTAGGGAACGGCCTCTGTGCCGTTCCGCCTTTTCACGCTCAGCCGCGGAACGCCGCAGAGGGCGTTCCCTACAGAGTTACGAGTATCAGCATGTCGGAAGGCGCGGCCCACGTGGCCCATCATTTTGACGATGCCCAGCAGCAGTACACGGCTGCCGAGCTCGGGATGTGGCTGTTCCTGGCGACCGAGGTGCTCTTCTTCGGCGGTGTGTTTGTTGCCTACGCCATTTACCGCTTCTGGTATCCGCACACGTTCATCGAAGGCAGCCATCACCTCGACGTGCCGCTGGGGACGCTCAACACGGCCATCCTGTTGACGAGCAGCCTCACGATGGCCCTCTCGGTGCACGCCGCGCAGACGAACAGGCCCGGGGCGACGGTGCTGAATCTCGTGTTGACGGTGCTGCTAGGCAGCGCGTTTCTCGGCATCAAGGGCTACGAGTACCACCACAAGTTCGAAGAGCACCTCGTGCCGGGGCAGAACTTCCGGATTCCGGAAAGCAAGTCGCCTGTCGCGCCGGCGACCGAGGGTGAAGCGTCGCTGCGGTCGGAGCTGCAGCGGCAGGCGGGCGGCCCCATCGAGCTGTTCTTCTCGCTCTATTTCATCATGACCGGCCTGCATGCCCTGCACATGGTGATCGGCGTGGCAGTCCTGCTGGTGCTGATCGTGGCGGCGTGGCGGGGCGCGTTTTCCGCCGAGTGGTTCACGCCGGTCGAAATGACCGGCCTGTACTGGCACTTCGTCGACATCGTCTGGGTGTTCCTGTTTCCCCTGTTGTATTTGATTCGTTAGAGTAGAACCGGTTTCAAAACTAGTGGCACCGGCTGCTAGCCGGTGCGGAGGAACTGCAAAACTGCGGCACAGGCCAGCGGCCTGTGCCACTGAGCCGCACGCATTGATGGTTTTGAAACCGGTTCTAGTTTCACTAAATTCGTAGCCGTTGTTTCGTCGAATTCATCGCGACAATTGTGGAATTGTCCGCCATATGTCGGAGCGACTCGCTCTAGCCATGCATCCTCACGTCGTACCGAAGTCGGTTTATTTCACGGTCGCCGCGGCACTGGCCGTGCTGCTGGTCGTTACCGTGCTCGCCGCGCAGGTCCACCTCGGTGTTTGGAACACGCCGGTGGCCATGTCGATCGCCTTGGCGAAGGCGGCGCTCATCGTGCTGTTCTTCATGCACGTCCGCTACGGCTCGCCGCTGCTGCGGGTGTTCGCGGCCGCGGGCTTTCTGTGGCTGCTGCTCATGTTCCTGCTGATGCTGCCGGATTACCTGACGCGCGCTTGAATGGGGCGAAGAACGAAACCGCCAACGACGCCAAGGTCGCCAAGAGCAATACCTTTTGTCTTTCTTGGCGTCCTTGGCGTTCTTGGCGGGGTTCAATTTGGTAGAGGCTCAGCGAAATTCTCTAACCGCAAGCGGTGGGCGGTGGGGTCGCGATTCGTGCCTCAGTCGCCGGTGCCGCGGTCGCGGTTGAAGGCTTCCACGAGCCAGGTGCCGACCGCGACCTCCTGCTTGCGCACCCGCTGGACGAAATCGAGCCCTTCGTCGATAAGCTGCTGCACGTGCTTTTGCGCCTTGGCTTCGTCCGGCTCGAGCTTCGGCACATGCTGCGCGTCGCGGCCTACCATGCGATCGAAGTGCTCGCATTGCTCCGCAATCGCTTCGTCCTCCGCCTTGAGCCGTTCGATCTGCGGCAGGATCTCCTGGTCCTCCTCGGCCATCTCCTCGTACTGGCGCGGATGGAGCCGCGTCAGCTGGCCGCGAATCTGCGCCGAGGCTTCGTTCCAAGTCTTGTCGACTTCGGCGACCCAGGCGGCCAGCTCGCCGGAAAGGATGGGCGTCGAGAGGGCGGTCTCGAAGGCGGCCAGCGCCGTCTTGAGCTCGGAGTCAGAGGTTATTCGTTCCATGGCAGGATCCTCGTAGGCCAAAACGATTGTGGGGGCAAATGATGTGCCGGCACAATTGACTGGAAGCCGCCCCACACTGCCCGCCATCGTACTGGCAGACTTTTGAACAGCGCGGACGATCCGCGACCGGTCCGCCGGCATTAATTCCTTAAAGCGTTCTTAACAAAACGGCCGGGGACTGGCTCAATTTGCAGAGTCCTCGGAGCAAATTGTGCCTGTCCCCCTTTTCGCTGGCCATCGGCAATACGTGGCGGTTTTCGAAAGGTTGTCGATGAATGGCCCGAAAAGTGCAACGCTGGTTTCGGTTCCGACAATCTCTTCCGCCGTCGCATTGCGCCGAGACAAGGCACTGTCGCCCAGCCGCCGTGTCGAAGAAATTCGGTGGCGAGCCGCGCGGCAATGCGTCTTTCTGGCCCGCTGTGGCAGGTGCGCAAGACCCCCGCTCGTCCTTGCCCGTCGACGGAGTAATTTGATCCGGGCGCACCCACGCGAACGCAACGACGGTCGAAACTTTCGTGGGAACCCAATTCCACTTATAATGAAATGCTGCAGACGACGAGAAGACGAATGGGACAGGCGTCGAATCTCTCCGCATCGGGATGCGCCGTTTCACAGCCATGAGTTTGTTGCGATGAAGACGAACGAGCGCGTCAACGTTTTGGTGGTCGACGACGTGCCCGAGCGAACCAAGGCGATCGAGGATGCGCTGGGTAACCTGAACCAGACGATCGTGAAGGCATCTTCGGGCCGCGAAGCGCTGCGCTGCCTTCTGAGAGACGACTTCGCCGTCATCCTGATGGATATCGACATGGCGGAGATGGACGGCTTCGAGACGGCCGGCCTCATCCGCCAGCGCAAGCGCTCGGAGCACACGCCGATCATCTTCGTCACGGCCGACGACGACGCGCGGCAGGTGGCTATGGGATATTCGCTTGGCGCCGTCGATTTCGTCGCGCGGCCGATTGAACCGGAAGTGCTGCGTACCAAGGTGGGCGTCTTCGTCGACCTGTATCAGAAGACCGAGACGATCCGGCAGCAGGCGGCCCACCGGGTGCAGCTCGCGCGGGAACAGGCGGCCAGGCAAGTCGCCGAGAAGGCAATGCGGCGCGCGGCGCTGCTGGCCGAGGCCAGCCGGCTTCTGGCCCGGTCGCTGGACTTCGACGCGACGTCGGCGAATCTGCACCGCACGGTGGTCCCCTCGCTCGCCGACGCCTGCCAGCTCGTGCTGTACGACGCGAACAAGGATATCTGGTTTGCCCCGGCGGCGTCGCAAAAGCCGTCGGGCGACGGCCGCGTGTCGGCGTCCCACTGCCGCGTCGAGCAGGTCGACCCGCGGCTGGCGCAAGCAGTGCGGGATGTCGTCGAAAAGGGCCGCGCCCAGGCCGTGGCGCCGGACATCCTGGCGGGCGCGCCCGACCTGGGCCCGAAGCGCAAGTACTCGAGCGCGATCGTCGCCCCGCTCGTCGCGCGCGACGAGCCGCTGGGGGCCATCGTCTGCTGCCTCGTCGGCACGCGGCGCTCGTTCGAGCCGGGCGACATCGCCCTGATCGAAAACCTGGCCAGCCGGGCCGCCACGGCGCTCGACAACGCGCAGTTGTTTCAAACCATCGTGGACGGCGAGCGGCGAAAGGACGAGTTCCTGGCCATGCTCGGCCACGAGCTGCGGAACCCGCTGGCCGCGATCGCCAACGCCGGCGAGTTGACCAAGCTGCTCGAGCGGTCCGACCCGACCTTCGACGAATCGCTGGAGATCATCCGGCAGCAGGCGTCGCTGATGAAACGGCTGGTGGACGACCTGCTGGACGTTTCTCGGATCACCAGCGGACGCGTCCAGTTGCAAAAGTCGGCGCTCGACGTGGCCGAAGTCGTCACGCGCGTGGCGGAGGCGAATAACCCGTTGTTCGCTTCGCGGGGGCATCGGCTGCATTTGAGCCTGCCTCGCGAGGTTCTTCAGCTGGAGGCCGATCCCTACCGGCTGGAGCAAATCCTCTCGAACCTGCTGGTAAACGCGGCCAAGTACACCGACCCCGACGGGGAGATCTGGTTCAGCGCCACTTCCGAAGGGGAAGACGTCGTGTTTCGTGTGCGCGATTCGGGCATCGGGATCGGGCCCGATTTGCTGCCCAACGTATTCGACCTGTTCTCGCAGGCCAACCGCTCGCTGCACCGTGCCGAGGGTGGCCTGGGCATCGGCCTGACGATCGTGCGGGGCCTGACCGAGCTTCACGGCGGCCAGGTCTGGGCGACGAGCGAAGGCATCGGTCACGGGGCGGAGTTTGTCGTGTCGCTGCCCGCCACGAGCGACGCGGCAGTCGAAGAAAAGCCGGAAAGAAAGCCGCCGGCGAAGGATGCGCAAACCACCACGCAGCCGCGTCGCATTCTGGTCGTCGAGGACCAGCCTGCACTATCGCGCGTGACGGTGGCCTTGTTGGAGAAGCTGGGCCACGAGGTGCGCTCGGCCGCCGATGGGCCGGAAGCGCTGCTGGCCGTGCGGGAATATCATCCCGAAGTGGTGCTCCTGGATATCGGCCTGCCGGGCATGGACGGCTACGAAGTCGCCCGCTGCCTGCGAAACGAGATGGGGGACGACGCCCCCATGCTGGTGGCGATGACCGGCTACGGCCAGCAGGAGGTGAACCGGCACGCGCGCAAGGCGCGGTTCGATCACCACATCGTGAAGCCGGCCGACGTGGGCCTGTTGAAGGAACTGCTGGTCCAAACCAAATGAAAGCTTCCGTCGTATGTCGTATGCGAGGAAATCGAATGGCGTTCATTGAGGTGGGAAGGCGGCGAGCGGGCTGGGCGATGAATTTAACGCCAGCAGTCGGCGTCGTGCCCGTCCCGGGAAGCGGAAAAAACTCGGTAAGGCAAGGTGGGCGGCCCACTTCGGCCTGAAATCCGAGCCAAGCCGCTTGCATTCTGGGAGCCTGGTTGTTGACAATTAATAGCTGCGGCCCGGCGCGGCGTTTTTTTGCATAGTCCCTAGCAGGAGTTTGGTCGATGTCTCAGATTCTCGTAATCGACGACGACCGTTCGGTACGGCATTTAATCGCCAAGGCGTTCGACGAAAGCGACGTGGAGGTGGTGCCGGCGGCCTCGGCCGAAGAAGGCATGCAATTGCTCGGCAAGTCGGAGTTCGACGCCGTGCTGCTCGATATTCTGCTGCCCGAAATGTCGGGGCTGGACGTGTTCGAGCGAATCCGCTCGGCCGATGGCAAGCTGCCTGTGATTTTCATCACGTCGCTCTCCAGCAGCGAGACGGCAATCAAGGCGATGACGCTGGGGGCGTTCGACTACTTGCTGAAGCCGCTGGACCTGTCGCGCATTCGCGACCTGGTGCGGCAGGCGCTGGAAATCCGCCGCCTGATGAGCACGCCGGTGGAAATGCCGGGCACCGGCGCCGTGCGCAGCAACGGCAAGTCGGCGGGCATCCGGATCGATACGCTGGTGGGCAATAGCCCGCAGATGCAGGAGGTGTACAAGGCGATCGGCCGCGTCGCGCCGCAGGATGTGACGGTGTTGATCCGCGGCGAAAGCGGGACGGGAAAAGAGCTGGTGGCCCGCGCCCTCTACCAGCATAGCCCGCGAGCCAAAGGCCAGTTCCTGGCCGTCAATTGCGCCGCGATTCCGGACGCGCTGCTGGAAAGCGAGTTGTTCGGCCACGAGAAGGGCTCGTTCACCGGGGCCGATTCGCGCCGCATCGGCAAGTTCGAGCAGTGTTCCGGCGGAACGCTGTTCCTCGACGAAATCGGCGACATGTCGCTGCTCGTGCAGAGCAAGATTTTGCGCGTCCTGCAGTCGCAACAATTCGAGCGCGTCGGCGGCAACCAAACGATCACGACCGACGTGCGCGTCATCGCGGCCACGAACCGCGACCTGGAGAAAATGGTGGAAGAGGGCGAATTCCGCTCGGACCTGTACTACCGGCTCAGCGGCTTCACGATCCAGCTCACCCCGCTCCGCCAGCGCCCGGAAGACCTCGCGCCGCTGCTCGAGAACTACCTGGCCATCTTCAGCAGGGAGCTGAGCAAGGACGTGCACGGCATCTCGCCCGAAGCCATGGAGGTGCTGACCAGTTACTCCTGGCCCGGGAACGTGCGCGAGCTGCAGAACGTGTTGAAGCAATCGCTATTGCGCTCGGCCGGCCAGGTGCTCATCGCCGATTTTCTGCCCGAGAAAGTTCTCTCGCCGGAGTCGGCCTCCGCGGACGGCGCGGCGGGCGACACAGCCGCCACCGATCTTCGGCATTTCGTCGACGAACGCCTGGAGAACGGCTCCACGGACCTCTACGCCGAAGCGCTCGAGTTCATGGAGCGGTACGTCGTGACGCGCGTGCTGCGCGTTTGCGACGGCAATCAATCGAAGGCCGCCCGAATGCTGGGCATCACCCGCGGCTGCCTGCGAAGCAAGGTCCGCTCGTTGAAGGTGTCGATCGACACGCTCGTGCAAGTCGAAGGCGAGCCGTGCGAGGTCTGACGGCCGACCCGGTTCGCTCTGCCGGTCGAATTCACCGGGATGCCGAACGGTAATCCTGGAGCGCGCGGGTGAGCGCATCGAGCTCGGTATCCAACTGCTCGATGAGCGACGCCGCCTGGGCGACGTCTCCCTCTTGCCCGGCGTTTTCGACGGCCTGGGCGACGTGGGTGGCGCGCGTTCCGCCGCAGCCCGCGATCAGGCCTTTCATCGCATGCGCCTTCTGGCGCACGCTCGCGGCGTCGCCGGCCGCCACGGCACTGCGAAGCTTCTCAAAGAGGGGCGGCAAATCGTGGAGCAGGAAACCGGTCAACTCGGCGAATAAATCCGCATCACCGCCCAGTCGGGCCAGCGTTGCTTCCACGTCCAAAACGGGCGCCGCCGATCTGCCGTTGGCACTCATCGTTGATGATCACCCCCCGCGAGAAGACCGGCTATGCCGCCCGCACCAACGCCGCGGCTGTCGTCATTTTAGCATGCAAGTGTTCGCCGTGCATTTGAACGCGTTCAGGAATCGAATTGTCTTTCGACACCGGACCGTAGTGCCCGGTTGAACCGCGCGGCGCGGCTAGCGCGATTCGGTTTTGCGGCCAGGGGCATCGCTCGCAGTGCACCAGGCATGGGCACGCGATCCGAAAAAGAACTCTCGCAACCGGGGCGGCATGTCGGGCGGCAAGCCGGTGCGCTGCAGCTTCTCCAGAGGAGACCACCGGCGGCGGATCCCCGCCGCCCGCTTTCGGACTTCATGCACGTCGAAAATTCGATGCCTCGTAGCCATGACAGCTCTCCTCCTCCGCTCGATTTGAAACGAAGAAACTCGGTTCCACCTCGCGTATCCGAATGCCCGTCCTCCGCTCAGCGTGGCTTTATGGCCGCCACATTCCATTGGCTAAAGCGTGAGGGCTTCTAAACTACACTTTTTCAGTTGAATGCAACTTGCGTGCCGAAGCGGTGACGTTTCTCGGGTGCTTGTCTGCGGAGAGGGGGACAGGCACATTTTGCTCCGAACACTCCGCAAAATGCCAGTCCCCGACGGTTCTGGGATAGGCTCTTATTCCCGGCGCTCTCGTGGCGCTACGAGGGCTTGGTCCCTGGTGCCGAACTGCTGCGGCCGGTCGAGGGCGCATACGTTCCAGGCCGCCCAGGCGCCGCAGCGGTCGGGCGTCAAGCACCAGGCAGATCGATCGTCCGGCATCATGACCATCGACGCCGCGAGAAGCGATTCGAACGAATCGTAGCCAAGCTGCCGTGCGAGTTGGCGCTGTTGCGTGGGAGAGAGAGCTTCCAGCGTGGATTGCAGGACCTCGGCGGGCGGCCCGGTCGAATCGGGCATCTTCACAAAGCTTCTCATCGCGCTCCCTCTTTAGCAAACAGCCCCGGCAGTTCTCATGCCGACGGCTGCCGGATTCTCACTTTCCGACTAAATAGGGACGCGCGGCTTTCCGGCCGGTGCACGTGGGGCGGTGCGTCATTTCGTCGCCGCGGCGATTGTGGCATGCGACGTGCGATAAAGGCTCGGCGTTCAACGTCGGTTTACGACCGGAATTTCAACCGCCCCCTGGGACGACATGCGATGGCCAATTCGAACAGGCAACATCCAGCACAACATCCAGCATTTGAAGCCGGTGTTTTCGACGACATCGACGCGGCCAAGCAGGCGGTGCACCATTTGCTCGCGGCCGGATTTACCTCGGAGCAAATCAACGTGATCTGTTCGGACGAGACGAAAGAAAGACACTTTCAAGAGTTCGACCATCAGGAGCCGGCGGGCACGCATACGCCGGCCGCCACGATTGTCGGCGGCACGATCGGCGCGGCGTTGGGCGGTGTTGCGGTGATCGCGTCGGCCGCCGCCACGGGAAGCTTAACGCTGTGGGCCGCGGGGCCGATCACGGCTTGGGCCGGTGGCGTGGCGGGCGGCCTGGTCGGGGCGATGATGACGCGGGGCGTGGAGAAGGAGATCGCCGATTTCTATCAGCAGGCCGTCGTAAGCGGTCGGATCTTGGTGGCCGTCGAGGATGACCGGCCAGACAACCAGCAATCGTTGACGACGGCCGCCCAAGTGCTTCGCGACGCCGGCGCCATGCCGTTGACCCTACGGGAAGGCTAGCTCCCCGGAAAGCTATTGGAGGTTGTACTCAGGCGGGTTTTGTTGTGTCGTGTCGACGGAAACAGAGGAGACGATGCAATGCGCAACAACTACAAGCGAAACGATCGGCAGGGGAAGACGTTGATGCAGCGGCCTCCCATCGACCGCGTCGATCCGCCACACGACGACGAACGGCGACGACGCACGTGGACGGGTCGGCTGCACGCTGGCAAGGAACAGCCCAACGTGGCCGGCCAAGGCCAGCCGCACATCAGGCCGCGCCCGCACCCGCATTGAATGGCTCGCAAATTCGCGAAGTAGGTGCGGGGCTAAATATGGCCGGCGGCGCAACGGGCCGAATTAAGGCCCCGCCGGTGGGCGGTCGCACGCCAACGTGGCTGATGGCGGGCCAGTCGGACGGGCACGCCTTTCCAGACCGCCGCGTTTTTCTGCTCTGAAGCGAGTGGGGAGTCTGCCGGCGGCCTGCGCTGGCACGATAAATGCGTGATAAATGCGTAAAGTGGGCGGTTGATGGTGTCCGCCGACTTGCCCCGTCCGACCGGACAGGCGGCAGCCAAATACTCTTTGCGTGAGGTACTGAACGATGTGGCGTAACCTGATCAAGTGCTTGCTGCTGGGCTCGTTGGCGATCGCGCCGCTGGGATGCGAGCCGAACCCGGTGGTCGTCGAGCCCGACGGCGACGACACGACCATCGTGGAGGAGCGAGATACGATCGTCTATCCCGAGCGGGATGCGGGAGTCGATGTCAACGTGGGCGGCGAACGGGGAATCGACGTCGGCGTCGGCGAGACGGACGAACCCGATCGGAACCCCTAGCCGCCCGCGGGTCCGCTGCCGCGGACAAACCGCAGACACCGACCTTTCACCCCACGACCGGCCCGCTTCGATGTCTATGAGTTCGGAACAAACTGCCCAGCGGCCTCCCCAGAAGCAATTCCGACAACCGGGCATCGAGTCGCAGATGCGCCCCCGGCCCGACTCGGAAGGCGCCGATTACCGTCCCGCGGGGAAGCTCGACGAAATGGTGGCGATCATCACCGGGGGCGACAGCGGAATCGGGCGGGCCGTGGCGATCGCCTTTGCCAAAGAAGGGGCGGACGTCGCCGTCGTGTACCTCGACGAGCACGAGGACGCCCGGGCTACCAAGAAACGGGTGGAGGAATTGGGGCGCCGATGCATCGTGATTGCCGGCGACGCCGGCGATCCGCAGTTTTGCGCCGATGCAGTCTCGCTGACCGTGGAAGAGTTCGGGAAGCTCGATGTGCTGGTGAACAACGCCGCGGAGCAACATACGCAGGACTCGCTGCTGGATATTTCGCCGGAGCAGCTCGAGCGGACGTTCCGCACGAACGTTTTTTCGTATTTCTTCATGGCCCGGGAGGCGCTCAAGCACTTGCCGCCGGACGGGGCGATCATTAACACCAGTTCGGTCACGGCCTATCGCGGGAGCTCGCATCTGGTAGATTATTCCTCGACGAAGGCGGCCATCGTCGGCTTCACGCGCTCGCTGGCGTTGTCGCTGGCCGAGCGGGGGATACGGGTGAACGGCGTGGCGCCGGGGCCGATTTGGACGCCGCTGATTCCGGCTTCGTTTGAAGCCCAGGAGGTGGCCAACTTTGGTTCCGATGTGCCGATGCAGCGGGCCGGCCAGCCGGAAGAAGTGGCCCCGTCGTACGTTTTTTTGGCATCCTCGGACTCCTCGTACATGACTGGCCAGGTGCTGCATCCCAATGGCGGCGAAGTGGTCAATGCGTGACGAGGCGTTCGAGGATGGGTTGTTTGTTGGTTGGTAACGAAGGAGGTTTTTTATCATGACGCAGAGACTTGGTTTTGGTTTCGTGGCGATCGCCGCGTTGGGCCTGATTTTGGCCACCGCGGGCGATGCCCAGGCCTTCGCGCCGACGGCCTGCACGCTCTTCGACGCGCAGGCCTTCTGGGCCAGCTGGCTCGTGGACCTGGCCCACGAACAGGACGACGAGCTGGGCGTGCCCACGGTCGTGCC
>CAZHIV010000275.1:0-3785 GCA_964532675.1 uncultured Planctomycetaceae bacterium | reverse complement strand
ATTCGACGCGGTGGCGGAACACGCGTGCCTGCGGGCCCGACTTGCACGGCCCGCGCTCGCCGCGGCGGCGGTCGGCGCCGCAGCGATGCTCGCACAGCATGCAGTGCGATAGATGGTCCGCAGCACGTGCCAGTCGCCGGTTGTCGATCAGCTCGACGCTCATCGCGCACCGCATGAGAACTGTGCGTCCGCCGTCGGCGCACCTTGCCCGCTATGATTCCGTTCCGAAGTTTGTTCCGAGGAGAGCTACGCTCGATTATAAGGCTTTTCGCGCGCGATTGTCAAAAATGCCGGGAAAACAGCACAATTCAATCTCGGTGGCTCTGGTGTCTTGCCGCGGCGTACAGCGGCCGTGGCTCGACTTCGCCGTGCTTTCTGCTGTCGCTCCGGCAGCTTGCGGCAAAGAACTCGACTCGGCCGGTCGACGTAAACTTTGTTGGGGTCATGTTTCGAAGCTTTACACGTTCGGGATTAGTTTCATGCGGCGACTTCTGCAATTCCTGCTCCTCACGATCGCTTGCTCGACGGCTGCCGCGACGTTTGCCGCACCGCCGCCCGCTTCCACGGCGGCGACAAGCGTCGCCCCGGAGATCATTTCGCAAGTCGCTGCCCGGCTGATTGCCGACGCCATTCCGCGCGAGTACGAGCGATCCAAAGACTGGGGCCGCACGAAGCGCATCACCACCGGACTGCGCAGCTCCGGCAACTTTTTCGACTTCGACATCCACCGACGCAAGACGGCCGTGAAGCACGGCGTGTGGAAGAAATACCGCGTCACGCTCGTGGAGCCCGACAAGAATCTCACCGTGCGGATCGAAAACCTGCGCACCATCGCGCCCGGCCGGGTCGCGCTCACGCTGGTGGTCAATGCGCGGCTGCACGGCTGGGCCCGCGCCAAGGTCTACGACCGCGGCATCCACCTGATCGCCGGGAGGCGGAGGGCGACTCGAACGTCCGCCTGCGTCTCGATGCGGAGATAGCGGTCGAATCGATCGCGTCCAACTCGCTCCTTCCCGGCCTGGCGATCCGGCCGGTCGTCACGGCGGCGCAGGTGCGGCTCGACGACTTCCGCCTGAGGCGCATCAGCGACGTCCGCGGGGCGGTGGCCCACGAGCTGGGCGACGCGCTGCGCGACGTCATCCAGGACGAGCTTGCCGGGCCAACTCTCGTGGCCAAGCTCAATCGCTCGATCGAAAAGCGCCGCGACCGGCTCGAATTCACGCCGGCGAAGCTGCTCGGCGAAGCGGCGTTTTACGCGCCGGACGGAAATCTCGCTGCAAAATAGACGCGGCGCTCGAGGAATATTGAATTCTGCATGGCGACCGGCAGCGGCGACGCGCGGCGCGGCGGCGGAAGTGCTTGAGATGGTTGGCGTTGCGCCGGCGAGAGTTTTGCGCGCCGCGTAGGGGTCCCACACGTTGCGTGCAGAACGCGCACAAATTGCGCGCGCAGCTGCAGGCTGGAGCCTGGAAACGCAGACCGTTCGCGCGGCCGACGTCGCGCAATACGCCATGTATTTACGTTGATTGTTGGGCATCACTTCGGCACGATCCGCGTACGACTACGACGGATTGCAGGGAAAAACAAGGAGCATTTCAGCAGTCCGGTGGCTTGTAGGAAATTGGACTGAATTGGTTGCCACAGAGAGCCTAGCGCGGCGTAGCCGCAACCAAATGGCCACGAAAAACACAAAAAACCACAAGAAGTTGTCGTTTCAACCACAAAGGGCACGAAGAGCACCAAGGAAGTTGTGGTAACGCTTGTCTTTGTGTTCTTCGTGTTCTTTGTGGTTATCAGGAATTTGCGCGCGCCTCGAAGATTTTGACGGTTAGTAGCACGGATGAAAACGGATAACAAGAATGTATTTGCACAACTGTCTAAATTCCGTGCACGCCAATTCCTTATCCGCGCTATCCGGAAATCCGTGGTTTAATATTTCGGATTCCATTGCTATGCCAAGGCAGCGGTCTATGTCCTAAACTTTCCCTATGGAATTCGCTATGACGCTCGTGGCCATCTCCGCACGCACGACGGATCAGCTGCTCACCACGGGCATGTGGTGGTTCGTGGTCCTGTGGCTCGGTGCGTTGGGCGGCTGCGTGGGCAGCTTTCTCACCGTGGTGTGGGACCGGCTGGGCACCGGCGAGGGGTTCGTGGTGCCCCGTTCGCGCTGTCCGGAGTGCGACCACGAAATCCGCTGGTACCACAACCTGCCCATCGTGGGATGGTTTCTGCTCCGCGGCCGGTGCTACGATTGCGGCTCCCGAATTCCAGCAAAGCACCCGCTGATCGAAGCCTTTTTCGCCCTGCTGTTCATCGCCATGGGACTGGCCACGCCCTGGCTCTAGCCGGCGCGCCGTTGGCTTCGCGGCCCTGATCCCGTATTTTGAACAATCCCCACGTCAGCCAGGCTGCAGGAACACTAATTCGCGCTAATCGACGCTGATGAGAAAGCGGCGTTAGTTAGCGAGCATTGGCGATTATTAGCATTCCTCAAAGAGTTTGGTATTTCATTTTCCCATTAAGACGTCCCCGTGAAGAAGAGCCACCGCACTCAACCTGACCAGTCCAACACCGCCCCGGCGTTCGCGCCGCCGGACCCGAACAACGAGCCTGCGGCCGACGTGCTCCCGATCGCCGGGGTTGCGGATGAGGCGTTTCGCGCGGCGGTGGCCGCCAATCGGGCCGCCATCCTCGAGTCGCCCAGCTACCGCCTGGCGGAGTTCGACGTCGATTTTCTCCGGCGCAAAGAGAACCGGCCGCTGCGGATGCAGTTGGAGATGCTCAAGACCGAGACGCTGCTGCGCGAGCATCAGATCGATTCCACGGTCGTCGTTTTCGGCGGCACGCAGATCGTGCCCCGCGAGCAGGCCGAGGCCGTGCTTCACGAGGCCCGGCTCAACGCCAAGAAATCGCCGGACGACCCGCGGCTGGCGCGGGCCCTGATGCGCGCCGAGCGGATCTTCGCCAACTGCCGCTTTTACGACGAGGCGCGCGAGTTCAGCCGGCTGGTGTCCGGCTTCCAGCCGGAAGCCGGCCAGCGCAAGCTCGTGGTGATGACCGGCGGGGGGCCGGGCGTGATGGAGGCGGCCAACCGCGGCGCGTTTGAAATCGGCGCCAAAAGCGTCGGCCTCAACATCGACCTGCCGCACGAGCAGGAGCCGAATCCCTACATCACGCCGGAGCTCTGCTTCCAGTTCCACTATTTCGCGATGCGGAAGTTCCACTTCGTGCTGCGGGCCGCCGCGCTGGTGGTCTTCCCCGGCGGCTTCGGCACGCTCGATGAGCTGTTCGACACACTGTGCCTGCGCCAAACGAGGCGGATGCAGCAGATTCCCGTAATCCTCTACGGCCGCAAGTACTGGGACTCCGTGATCGACTTCCAGCGACTGGCGGACGAAGGCGTGGTAGACGATGAAGATCTCAAGCTGATCGATTACGCCGAGACGCCCCAGGAGGCGTGGGAGATCATCATCAACTTCCACGGGCTGAAGTGAGGACGAGGCGGAAGAGATATCTCACGCAAAGGCGCGAAGGCGCAAAGGACAGGAAAGCAGAATATGACAATCCCGCAACCATACGCCGAACCTTCGTTCGTCAAGTCTCTGTAGTATCGCCGCCATGTTCGAATGGACCTTGGCGGCTTTGCGTGAGTTATCTTGCTCTCGTTGATCTGAGACACTGCGATGAGTAGTGTTAGCCAGAAGTCCGTCGCCCTCGTCACCGGCGGAGCGATTCGCGTCGGCCGGGCGATCGTGCGCGAGCTGGCCAACCGCGGCTATCGC
>CAZHIV010000274.1:0-4388 GCA_964532675.1 uncultured Planctomycetaceae bacterium | reverse complement strand
CCGCGCCGCTGTTGGCGAACGTCACCGTGCCGGGGCCGGAGACCTTCGTCCAGCCAACGCTCAGCGAGCCGCCCGGCAAGCCGTCATCGCTGACCGTGCCGTCCAGCGCCGCCGAGTTGCCCAGCACGATCGAGCGGTTCGGACCGGCGTTGACGGTAGGAGCTTGATTCACCGGCGCGAGCGGCTCTGTAGTTCCTTCGTCGGACTGCGATTCGTAGTTAATTATCAGCTTCGGTCGCTGGCTGGCACTCGTCGCCTCGCTGGTGCTGATGTCGAAGCCGTCGGACACGGAGTAGTTCTTGATGATGATGCCGAAGTTCGTCTGCGGATTGTCGATCCAGCCTTGCACCGCCGCGAGGCCGGCCGCATTCAACTCGATCTGCTGAATACCCATGCTCGCCATGCTGGCCAGGCCCAATGAATTCGTGCCGTGGTCGCCGGACCCATCCGCGCCGGCGCCGGTCCAGTTCTGCCCGGCGGCATACTGCTGCCACGTGGCCGACGTCTCGTTCCATGCCCGATTCAGCGCGAATACTTCGTAATCGTGTTTCGACCTGTTGGTGACGTTGAGCTCGATGGTGACCGACACGACCGTGCTGTCGGCGGGAACCGCCGAGACATCCCACCGCAACAGCCCCGCAATATCCGGGCTGCCGTCGATGTCGATGGTTTGCTCGTTCCCGTAGTTCGTGGTCGCGTATTTACTGGCGATCTTCGTGTCGGTGTTGCCGGCGTAGGTGGTGTAGGGGAACAGGCCGTTCTGGAAAGCGATCTCCCCAGGAGTGCCCGCCGGCGGATCGTTCGTCGGCGGATCGTTCGTCGGCGGGTTGGTGACCGGCGGCGACGAGACGGTCACCGTCACGTCGTCGCTGGCTGAGAGTTGGCCGTCGCTGGCCGTGAGCCGCAGCACGTAGGTGCCGGCCAGGCTGAAGCTGGCCGAGGTGTCTACCGCGCCGCTGTTGGCGAACGTCACGGTGCCGGGGCCGGAGACCTTCGTCCAAGTCGTGCTGAGCGAACTCGACGGCAGCCCGTCATCTGAGACCGTACCATCGAGCGCCGCCGAGTTGCCCAGCACCACCGACCGGTTCGGCCCGGCATTTACCGTCGGAGGCAAATTGACGGGCGCCGGCGCCGAAACGGTCACCGTCATGTCGTCGCTGGCTGAGAGCTGGCCGTCGCTGGCCGTGAGCCGCAGCACGTACGTGCCGGCCAGGCTGAAGCTGGCCGTCGTATCCACCGCGCCGCTGTTGGCGAACGTCACGGTGCCGGGGCCAGAGACTTTCGTCCAGCCAACGCTCAGCGAGCCGCCCGGCAAGCCGTCATCGGAGACCGTGCCGTCCAGCGCCGCCGAGTTGCCCAGCACCACCGACCGATTCGGACCGGCATTTACCGTCGGAGGCAAATTGACGGGCGGGGGCGTGGCGGTGTCGAAGCTGAACAGCACGCCCCGGGCCGTGCTGCTGCTGCCGGCCAGGAACACGATCTCGTCCGTGGAGGTGTGCTTCGTGCTCGTGACGTTGTTGTTGCTGCCGGAGATCAGCACCTGGCGCGGACCGAACGAAATGTTCCCTAGCGGCGATTCGCGGTACATGATGCTGCCGGCGCTGTCGCTTTGGGTGTAGGCGACGATCAGCTTGCCGGCCGCTTCGTTGACGACCACGATCGGCCGCGTGCCTTTGGTATCCACCTGGTACAGATTGTCCCAAGTGCCGTTCGGCCGTCGGACCAGCAGGGCGATCTCCGGCCGGCTGGAGCTGTCGTAGCCGGTTTTCACCGCGGCGTAGAGCGTGCCGTCGGAGGTCACCGCCACGTTGACGTGATCGTCCGACATCGCCCCGCCGACGCTCGACGCCCACTGGCTGGCCGCCACTTCTTGGGACGACCATGCCGACGGCGACGCGCCGTCGACGTGTGTACGGAAGTAGAAGACGTCCGACTTCTGGTCCGACCACAACACGCCGATCGAATCGTTCGGCATGGCCACGATCGTCGAGATGTCGTCGGAGCTCATGCCCGAGGCAACGGTGATGGGCGCGCTCCAGCTCGTGTAAAGGCCATCGCTGTAACGCACCTCGACGGTCGTCTTGACGTCGTAGGCGACCCACATTCGGCCCGTGGTATCCACTTCGATCGTCGCCGTTTCGGCGCTGCTCGAAATGGGCACGCTCACCAGTTGCGTCTGCAGCGCCCACGGCTCGAAGCGATTGTCGACCGCGTCGTATTGCAGCGTGGCAAGCTGGGAGCTGCTCTTGTCGAAGAGCAGGACGTGCGCCAGGTCGCCGACGACTTTCACGTCGGCATGAAAGCCCTTGGTGGTAGTGATTTGTTGGGCGGGCGTCCAACTCGTGCCGTCGAGCCGGAAAACCCACGTTCCGGACGAATTGGGCATGACCGTCCACCATTGGCCGGCGTATTCGAATACTTTCGACTGCGGCTTCTCGCCCGTGTTTTCCGAGACCGAAAGGTTCTGCAGCGGCGTGATCGACAGCATCTCGCGCGTCTCGAGCGACTCCATCGCCAGCGTGCGCCGGTAACTGCCCGATCGGTTCTGCTTTTTGGATTTACGGTGGCTTCGGAATAGAAACTGTTGGAGACTGCTCAGCAGATGCTTCGTCATGGGTGCCTTTGTCGTTCAGCCGGCGAGAAGCCAACGCGGGTCCGTTTGGCGTGGCTGAATCAAGAAAAGTGGTTGCGAGGAGAAATCTGGTAGGTCTAATTTCCATGCTAATTCCGGTTTTTCCGTGTCAAGAATGAAAATGGGGGGATCGCGTTGCATTCGTGCAACACGACGGCCTGATGAAAGAAAAGCCGCGATAATTGGCGATACAATCCGTACAAACCGCACAACCCGAACGGCGCGGCTGGGCTGAGAGCCCTTACAGAGAATTCACCGCCGCAGCGGTCTGCAGCGCTTGGCTAGAAATGGCCGTGGCGAACGCGACGGCACCCAGCGGTGGTTTTGTGCCGCCCGCGCAAAGAATACGGCCGCCCAACGGAAAACCGCTGGGCGGCCGCGATGCGACTCTCGCTGGTTGTCACCGCCTAGAACCCGATCGAGAAGCTGAGGCCACCGCGGTCACGATGATGGTGATGTCCACGGTGATGGTGGCGGTGATGGCGATGCGGATACCCATGGCTTCGGTAGTACGTGAACCGGGGGCCGTAATCGTAGTACGAATAATGGGCCGGATAGTACGTGCTATAGCCGAAGCCATAGTCGTAGCAGCCATGGCGGGCCTCGGCGGTGCTGCTCATGCCCAGTCCGGCGGCGCCTAGCGCCGCGACGAACGTGAGCGCCAAGAAAATGCGCTTCATCTTAAGGTCTCCTCGGACGCCACCGCGTCCATGTAGCAAGTGGGGGGGTAATGGCGGCCGAACACGGGCCGTCCTGCCAACCTCACTTTAATTGCAGGGCGCGTGCCACATTCGCGGCGGGGCCGGCGCAAGTCCTTGGCGGGCATGTGTTTTCGAGCTGGGCGACCGATTAGCCGAGACTCGTGCGATTGCCGAAAGCGCCATCATTTCGATGACGGCGGATGTCAATCGTACCGCGGCGACGCTCAGCCGTCAAAACCCGAAGCTGAAATAAACGCCGCCTCGCCCGCCGTAATAGCCGGGATAGTCGTAATAGCCCGGGTACCCGTAATAGCGGGTCGGGCCACGGTAATAGTATCGCCGCGGGAACTGCGGAGCCCGATAGTACTCGCGTGGCGGGCCGTAGTACCGCGCGACGTAGGGCTGCCGCCCATAGCGCCTTGCCTCAGACGTGTCCGGCGTGGCGACGCCCACGAGGCCCAGCGCCGCGAGGAATGTCAGGCCGAGCATGAATCGCTTAAACATCTGTGCCTCCTGGGAGCGGAAACGGCTCCACGAAATCAAGCCATCGAGCGGGACCAAATGAATCCAAGTGCACCCATGCAGGATACGTGCCAAATGATGCCTTCACAGCTGAGAAAAAACGGCCGAAACCATTGATACTTCGAAGAACCCACGTGCGTCACGATTGCCAGCGTTTTTTGATTTCGATCAGCTCCGCGCGCTCGGGCAGCGATTTGTAATACGGATCGAGCGGATAGCAGCCGGATACCAGGCCGTTGCGAGGGGCGGTGGTGCAGTCGCTGAAAGTGCGGCAGATGCGTTTGCGTTCGATCGGCCGGCCGGCCAACGTGTCGGCGGGCAGCTCGGGGTAGGCGAGCACCATTCGGCCCAGCCCGACGAAATCGGTCCAGCCCTCGCGCACCACCGCCTGCGCGACGTTCACAAGGTGCTCCTGCAAATAGGAGTAACCGCTACCGATTAGGGGAGTAGCGAGTAGCGAGGAGCGAGGAGCGAATGTTCGGTTTCCTGACTCGCTCCTCGCTCCTCGCTCCTCGCTCCTCACCGCCAGC
>CAZHIV010000273.1:0-3043 GCA_964532675.1 uncultured Planctomycetaceae bacterium | reverse complement strand
TCCCGGCGACCCGTTGGGGTGGCGGCTATAAAAATCGACTATCGCTCAAAATCCACTATCGCTCGACACCCGCACAAATCTTGACCCCAACAGGGTATAAACCTAGACTTGTTCGGTGGAACAATGAGGTGCGCGCCGCGCCGACTTATTCTGTAGGTCAGGCTGTGCCTGACTACGGCAGGCGAGTAACCGTCAGGCACAGCCTGACCTACTTAAGTGAAGGGACCGCCGATGAATCCGGCCGAATTTCAAGCGAGTACTCCGTACGCTCAGTTTGGCAGCCTGGCGATTGACGCCCCGGTCGACGTCCGCCGGACGTTCATCCGCAAGACGTACACACATCTCATGATGGCCATCTACGCCTTCGTGGCGTTGGAATGGCTCTTCTTTTCCATCGGCTTGGATGGTTGGTTCCTCAACGTGCTCGGCAATACGCCGATGTCGTGGCTGCTCGTGCTCGGCGCGTTTTTCGTCGTGAGCGTGGTCGCCGATCGCTGGGCCCGTTCCGCCACCTCGCCCGCCATGCAATATGCCGGCCTGTTCCTCTACGTCGCGGCCCAGGCCTTGATCTTCGTCCCGCTGTTGGCGATGGCGAAGATGCAAACGGTCGACATCCAAGGCGTCGGCAACGTGGGCGTGATACCCGCGGCCGGCGTCACCACGCTCGTCATCTTCGGCGGCCTCACGGCTTTTGTGTTCGTTACCAAGAAGGACTTTTCGTTTCTCGGCGGATTCCTCGGCCTCGTGGTGATTGCCGCGATGGCATTGATCGTGGCGGGCATTTTGTTTGGTTTCTCGCTCGGGATTTGGTTCGTGTGGGCGATGATCGTCGCCGCCTGCGGCTACATCCTTTATTACACGTCGAACGTGCTGCACCACTACCGCACCGATCAGCACGTGGCGGCCGCGCTGGCCCTGTTTGCCTCCGTCGCGCTGTTGTTCTGGTACGTGATGCAACTCTTTATGAGTCGTGACTGAGTTGACAAAAGTTGGTACCGATGGGTTCCGCCGCGGAAGTTATTGAGCACGATCCGCTGTATTTGCAGGGCATCGCGTACTTCAATGCCTGCGAGTTCTTCGAAGCCCACGAGGTGTGGGAGGAATTGTGGAAGAACTACAGCGGCGAGTTGCGGCTGTTTTACAAGGGGTTGATCCAGGCGGCCGTCGCCCTGCATCATTTCGGCAACGGCAACATCCGCGGCGCCCGCAAGGTCTATCGCAGCAGCCGCGGGTACATAGCGCAGTACGGGCCGAACTGTCTCGGCCTCGATGTGGAAAAGTTTCTCGCGGAGTTCGACGCATGTTTTGCCGAGGTGGCAGCCAGCCAGGAGGAATTCCCGCGGATCGAGCTCGACCCCGAGTCGATTCCCGAGATCTGGCTCGACCCGCCGGTGGAGTTGCCGCCGATCGAATTGGACGAAAGGTAGCCGGCCGATGAAACCCTGGGACGCCACCGAGCTGGAATTCGACGCCGCCGCTTTTTCCGGCGTCGCCCGATTGTTTCCCTTGCCGAACCTGGTGCTGTATCCGCACGTGATGCAGCCGCTGCACGTCTTCGAGGACCGCTACCGCGAGATGGTCGAGGATGCCCTGGCCGGCGACAAGCTGATCGCCATGGCCGTGCTGGAGCCCGGCTGGGAAGAGGACTACGACAGCCGTCCCCCGGTGTTGCGGCATGCTTGCCTGGGCAAAATCGTCGCGCATCACCGGCTCGAAGACGGACGCTACAACCTGCTGCTGCTCGGGGTGCAGCGAGTGCGCATCGTTCACGAGCTCGATCCGCCCCGCTCGTTCCGCCAGGCCAGCGTCGAGCTCCTCGAAGACAGTTACGATTTCAAGTCGGCCGCCGAGGGCACGGGGCTCCAGGAGAGGTTATTGTCGGCCTTCCGCAAGCACTTGCCCTGCACGTGCCAGCTTCCCGAGCAGCTGGAAGAGATGCTTTCCAGCCATCTGCCGCTCGGCCTGTTGACGGACCTGGCCGCGTACGCGCTGCCGCTCGACCTGGCCGTCAAGCAGCAGCTTCTGGCGGAGTGTCGAGTCAGCGCGCGGGCCGAAATCCTGCTCAGCCAGGTGAAGGATATGGTCGCGGCGGCGTCCGGCGCTTCGTCACGCACCTTCCCGCCGTCGTTCAGCGACAATTAAATCGGCCGCAGATCGCGCCGCAGCCGCTTGACCCCACTCTTCGCGGCTCCCTAAGATCGAATAGTGGCAAATCTAATTGCCGCTTGGCTTAACGCTAAACCTCAAGCGGCTATTCGTACAATATCCCGGCGCGACGTCGCCAAGCTCGACATTCTCATGGCCATTCCCACCGAAATATCGTCCAACCGCTCCGGCGACATCGGCAGCGTCTCCGGCGAAATCGCCGAGGCCGAGGAGGAAGCTGCGCCCCAACCCACTGAGGTCGACACGAAGCGCATCGAGCGGGCGGTCCGCGAAATCCTCAGCGCCGTCGGCGAGGACCCCAATCGCGAAGGCCTTCGCGACACCCCGGCCCGCGTCGCCCGCATGTACGCCGAGCTCTTCGCCGGCCTGCACGACGACCCCCGCGCGCACCTGAAAAAATTCTTCACCGAGAAATACGACGAAATGGTGCTGGTTCGCGACATCAGCTTCAACAGCATGTGCGAGCACCATCTCATGCCGTTCACCGGCGTGGCCCACGTCGGCTACATCCCGAACGGCAAGGTCGTCGGCCTGAGCAAGCTGGCCCGCGTCGTCGAAAGCGTCTCCCGCCGCCCGCAGGTGCAGGAGCGAATGACCGAGGACATTGCCAATTTGCTCATCGACGAGCTGGACGTGAAGGGCGTCGCCGTGGTGCTCGAAGCGACGCACTCCTGCATGACGATCCGCGGCGTCCGCAAGCCGGGCAGCCTCTGCGTTACCTCCGCGATGAAAGGCATCTTCCGCTCGAACCTCTCCAGCCGCTCGGAAGTGATGCAGCTCATCTACTGCGACCGACGGTAGAGTTAGGTAGGTCAGGCTGTGCCTGACTGACACAACCTCTGTCAGGCACAGCCTGACCTACTTGCATGGAGCTACT